>JBEDDY010000126.1:0-5995 GCA_041176025.1 Actinomycetota bacterium
GACTGCTGCCGCGCCGTCGCCGGCTGCCTTCGTGCGGTCGAGCAACTGGTCGGGAATGCGGTCGCCGCCGGCGTCGCCGGAAGCGGCAGCTCCCGCTGCCTTGTCACGGGCCGCCTGTGCCCGCTTGAGGAGGTGTTCAGGGATCTCAGTCATTCGTGTTCCTCGCGATCACAGAGGTCCGGAGATTCCGCCGTCCTTGCGGACGCGCCAGAAGTGGATGGCCATGAAGATGATGATGACGAACGGGAGCATGATCACGTGGAGCACGTACCAACGCAGGAGCGTCTCGTTGCCGATCTCGACGCCGCCGAGGAGCACGAACCTCACCTGGTCACCGACCAACGGTGAGTAACCCATCATGTTGGTGCCCACGGTGACGGCCCACAGTGCCAACTGGTCCCACGGGAGCAGGTAGCCGGTGAACGACAGCAGCAGGGTGAGGGTGAGCAGCACGACACCGATCACCCAGTTGAACTCGCGCGGCGGCTTGTACGCACCGTGGTAGAACACGCGTGCCATGTGCAGGAAGACCGAGAGCACCATGAGGTGTGCGCCCCATCTGTGCATGTTCCTGATCAACAGACCGAACGTCACCGACGTCTGGAGAGTCTGGATGTCCTGCCAAGCGTTCGCACCCGTCGGTCGGTAGAAGAACATCAGGAAGATGCCCGTCACCGTCAGCACGATGAACAGGAAGAACGAGAGACCGCCGAGACACAGCGTGTACGACACCTTGACGGCGTGACGCTTCACCTTCACCGGGTGCAGGTGGTACAGCACCGAGTTCATGATCACGTACGAGCGGTTGCGCGGGCTGTCCGTGTATCCCTTGCGGAAGATCGAGCCCGGGCGGAAGATCGAGTTCCACGCCTGACTGCCCTGGACCTGCTCGCCGATCTTGGCGAGTCGCTCCTTCACTGTCGGACGGGGGTTGTCAAGCACTTTTGCCATTGTGAATCACCTCAGAGGCGCATGCCGTAGGCGTAGCCATGGTTGTTGGTACGGGTGTGGGAGTCACCCTCGGGTGCCGGCGCTGCGGCCTTTCCGAGGATGATGACGCCGGTCGGGCAACGGTCAACGCACAGGGCGCATCGCGTGCAGACATCGTCGTCGATCAGGAAGATCACGTTGTCGGAGGGATCCATGCCGGGCAGCTCGGTGCCCTGTGCCTCTGCGATCGCGTCAGGCGTGACCATGTGGATGCACTTCCACGGGCAGATGTCGACGCAGCCCTCGCACATGATGCATTCGCTCTGGTCGATGTGGATGAATTGCTTCGGCTTCACGGCCTTTGCGAGATAGTCATGGTCGACCTCGACGAGCTGGTACTCGGTCGACCATTCCGGCATCGGCGGATTCGCATCGGTGCGTGCCATTGCCTATGCCTTCCGCACCAACGGACGACCGTACGTCGACGTCTCGATCTGCTTGTTGGCGGCCTTCTCGCCGCGCTTCTGCCACCACACGAACAGGTACACCATGAGGCCGATGTAGAAGACGTGGATCAACAGGGTGATGATGTCGCGCAGGGCCTCGTAGGAGATGGTGAACGGGAAGTTCCCGCCGTTGACCTTGGCCTTGAGGATGTCGAACGGTCCGTTCAGCAACTTGTCCTTGCGCCAGCCGAGCTCCTTGTCCGCATGGACGATGAACTGGTGCGGCACGACACCGAACGCCAGGAACATGGTGAAGAACACGTACACGGCTGCGACGAGCGCCTCGCCCCACGTCGACTTCCGGTCCACGGGGCGGCGCTTGCCGAAGGGAATGACGACCAGGGCCATTGCGGTGGTGACGACGAACGAGACGATGAACGCCTGGTTCACACCGGGCCACCTGAGGATGTCAATCGCAATCATGGACGCTCGTAATTTCTCCGGTTGCTGTGGACAGATGCGCCGAGGCGCATGCCTAGGCACATAGAACACTAGCCACGCACCCCGTGAGGGAAGCCATTCCACTCACGCGTCTCGTGTCACGGTTGCGCATGTTCACAAGCATCCAGACGGTGTCCACGACATGTGACCGATTAATTGCCCGGCACCCTGTCCCGTTGTCTATCGTGGGGGTCGGTGTGTCGGGTAGACGCGCGTTTCCCCGCACACCATTCGAGGTGTTGACCCACCGGGTCACACAACAAAATCGCCAATTTGAGGTAACGCAGTGACCGAGATCCCCGAGCACCTTCTGAACCGCTCCAAGGCCCGCCGTGCGGCCGGCTCGGGCGACGCCTCCGGTGACACCCCGGCAGCGGCCAGCTCGGCCCCCGTCAAGGCAGAATCTGCCCCCGCAAAGGCCTCTGCGGCCCCGGCTCCCAAGGTCGCCAAGCCCGATCCGCCCTATGTGGCGGCCGCTAAGTCTCGTAAGAAAATCCCCTTCTGGGCCATGTCTGGCTTGGCTTTGCTGCCCATCTGGGCCCTCCTGTACCTGGTGGCCCTGACCCCGTCCGAGAAGGTCGAGGCAGGCCCACTGTCCGTCGGAACCGCGGTGTACTCGGGGTGTGCCGGATGTCACGGCGCTGACGGTGCCGGCGGCGCCGGTCGGGTCCTCTACCAGGGCGAGGCCATGAAGACCTTCCCGAAGATCGAGGACATGCTGAACTTCGTCTACAACGGCAGCCAGCGCTTCGTCGCCGCCGGCCTCAAGGTCTACGGCGACCCGAACCGCGAGGGCGGTGCCCATGCCCCGTTGTCCTACAACGGCAACCCCATGCCCATGCAGGGCGAGAAGGCGGGCGGTGCCCTGACCGAGGCCGAGATCCTCGGAGTTGTCTGCCACATCCGTTACGACCTGTCGGGCGCCGACCCCACAAGTGACATGTGGGCGACCGAGTACGAGACATGGTGCTCACCCGACTCGGAGATCTTCAAGGCACTCGAGACCGGTGCCACATCCTTCGACACGATCGAGAAGGACTTCGCCGCACTCGAGTCGAAGCCTGGGACAGTCGGCACAGAGCCGCGCCCCTCAATCGCCAAGTAATCCCCGTATCGTGACCTGACCTTTCCCCCGAAGGTCGGTTCACAATGGAAGACACCCCCCTCGTCGCAACCCCGAACGCGCCCGCGCGCGAAACGGATGTCCTCATCATCGGTGGCGGTCCTGCCGGTGCTGCCGCCGGCTACTGGCTCGCGAGAGCCGGCAAGCGCGTCACGATCGTGGAGAAGAAGACGTTCCCCCGCGACAAGACATGCGGTGACGGACTCACACCGCGCGCAGTGAAACAGATCGTCGACATGGGTCTCGGTGAATCACTGACGAAGTACCACCGGTACGAGGGACTGCGCGCCACCGCGCACGGCAAGGCACTCGAACTGCAGTGGCCATCGCACTCGGTCTACCCGCAGCACGGTTACGTCGTGCGGCGTCGCGAGCTCGATCACATGGTCGCCACAAATGCCGAGGCAGCAGGGGCAGAACTTCTGCAGGGCCACGAGGCACACCAACCGATCCTCGAGCGCGGTTTGCTGCGCGGTGCGGTGGTGACCGACAAGGAAACCCACTCCACGTTCGAGTTGCGTGCGCAGTACGTGATCGTCGCCGACGGTGCGAACTCCCGCTTCGGACGTGCGCTCGGAACGTCACGGGCGAAGCAGATGCCGTACGGCACCGCGATCCGCACGTACTGGGAGAGCCCTCGACACGCTGAACCGTGGATCGAGTCCGCACTCGACGTGAAGGACCGCAACGGCAACTCGATGCCGGGGTACGGATGGATCTTCCCGGTGGGTGACGGAACGATCAACATCGGTGTCGGTCTTCTGTCGACATTCCGCGACTTCAAGAGCGTGAACACCACGCACCTCCTCGATGCGTACGCGCACATGGTGGCCGACGACTGGGGCATCGATCCCGACAAGCCGACGCAACGTGCAACGAGCGGACGCATCCCGATGGGCGGTTCCGTCGGCCCGAAGGTGGGTCCCACGTACATCGTCGTCGGTGATGCCGCCGGTTCGGTTAACCCGTTCAACGGCGAGGGCATCGACTACGCGTACGAGACCGCGCGCATGGCAGCCGAAGTGATCGCCGAGGCCCTCAGCACCGGCAATGCGGCGGCGCTGCAGCGTTACCAGCAACTCGTCGACGAGGAGTACGGCCAGTACTTCAAGGTGGCCCGGCTGTTCGCGCGCATCATCGGCCGTCCGGCATTGATGCGCGAGCTGTCACGCGTCGGCATGCAGAGCCGCACGCTGATGGAATGGGTGCTCCGCATCATGGCGAACCTGCTGCGTGAGGACGAGAAGGGTCCCGCGGAAGTGGCCTACAGGGCCGCTGCGCAGATTGCCCGCGCCTTCCCCAACGCCTGACGCTCCCGAGCCGGGCACCGACTCAGAATCTCAGTTCGAAGTGGGCGTGGCACAACCCGTCTGATTCCCGTTCGTCGCGTGCGCCCGTGGGGACGAACCCGCACGACTCGTACAGCCGTGCCGCACCGTCGTTGCCCTCGGTGACGGAGCAACGGATTGCCGCGGCACCCGATGCACGCGCGAGCGCGATTGCGTGCTCCACGATCATCCGGCCGTGTCCGCGTCCGCGGTCGGACGGTTCTGTCCACATCGCAACCAGCACACGCACGGATGCGTCCTGCCAATCGGTGATCACCGCCCCCGTCGCGACAATGCCGTCGTCGCCGTCCACGGCGAACACGGCCCCGCCCTGTGGCGTCACACGCGCGCGCCACTCTGCCTCCGTGAACTCTGATTCCCGTTCGAATGCCGAGCCGAAGGCGTCCGGGTCCGTGCGCAGCGCGACGAGTCTCGTTTCCCTGTAGTCGGACCAGTCGTCAGCGGTCAGGACACGGACCGTGTTCACGGTGTCACCTCACGCATTCCACACGGACGATCCGGTCCGTTGTCAGGTCGACGACCGAGCGCGCGGCGTCACCGTTGAAACGCGTGATGAAGTCACGCAGGCTCGATGTGTCGGTGTCTGTGCACACGCGCTTCGTCGGCGTCGCCAGTTTCATCACCCAGCCGTTCGGGAACACGGCCTCGTCGCCGTTCTCCTGCATGTCGCTGAAACCCGGCATGACCAGCTCCGTCGTGGGCGCGACCGAGTCCGCGGGGACCAGTGCGAACCACACGACCGACTCACCCAGCATGTCGGCGAGCAGGACGCACGCCCTCTGCGTGAGCAGGTCCGCGCACGCCGGCATCAGTCCGTACTCGGCGACATTGGTCCCGTCGGGAATGGTCAGGATGCGCAGGTCGTCGAGCGAGAACCGGGCGGCACCGGTCGTCCGTCCGCCGTCCATGTTCCACCCGGCATCGGTGGTGATGGCCTCCACGTTCGCGACCAGGTCGATGCGGTGCTGCATCGGTCCCGTGGCCTCAGTTGTCCCCTGCGTGACCGACCTGAGTCCGAACACGCCCAACAGGGCGAGAACGAGGATCGCCAGGATCGCGGGCAGTCGACGGGTCACGCAGAGAGGCTACGCAATGCCGCATCCACGCGGGTGGCGAGTTCGTCGAGCAGTGCGTCGTCGTGTGCCACACCCACGAACAGGGCCTCGTACGCACCGGGCGCGAGCGCGACACCGTGCGAGAGGAGCGCATGGAACACGCGTGCATACAGCGCCTCGTCGGTGGTCTTCGCCTCGGCGAAATTCACCGGCGTGCGGTCGAGTGCGTCGCCGAAGTACATGCCGACGAGGGTGCCGACGACGGGGAACTGCGCCGCGATCCCGTGTGACGCGAACGCGTCACGCAGCATCGCCGACAGACGGCGCGCGCGGGCGAGCAACTCGATGTACAGATCGTCGTTCAGTTCGTCCAACGCGGCGAGTCCTGCCGCCGTCGCGAGCGGGTTGCCAGCGAGGGTTCCGGCATGGAAGACGGAGCCGAGCGGCGAGAGGTTCTCCATGATGTCGCGACGTCCGCCGACCGCACCGATCGGCAGGCCGCAACCGATGACCTTCCCGAAGCACGTCATGTCGGCGCGCACGTCGTACTTTGCCTGCGCGCCGACATGACGTGCTTCGGGAAGGTCATCG
>JBEDDY010000127.1:0-3111 GCA_041176025.1 Actinomycetota bacterium
GTGACGGGCTCGCCACCCTTCGCCAGGTGGTCGAGAGCTGCGACGTGCGCGGTGGCGAGGTCCTCCACGTGGATGTAGTCGCGCACGCCGGTGCCGTCCGTGGTGGGGTAGTCGTTCCCGAACACCTTGAGGGCGGGCGCGTGGCCGAGCACGGCCTTCATCACGTGCGGCACCAGGTTCTGGGAGAAGCGCCAGTTCTCGCCGAGCGTCGCGTCATCGCTCGCGCCGGCGGCATTGAAGTAGCGCAGGCACACGCTGCGCATGTCGGTGGTGCGGGCGTACCAGCCGAGGGTGTTCTCGATCATCAGCTTTGTCTCGGCGTACACGCTCTCGCAGTCGGTGCCGTCGGTCTCGCGCACGGGCACGCGTGCCGGCGTCCCGTACACCGCGGCGGTGGAGGAAAACACCACGCGGTTGACGCCCGCATCGTGCAGTGCCTCGAACAGCTTCTGCGAACCCGTCACGTTGTTGGCGAAGTACTTTCCGGGGTTCTCCATGGACTCACCGACGGCCTTGTACGCGGCGAAATGCACGACCTCGTCGACTTCGTGCTCCTCCACGGTGCGGCGCACGATGTCCGCGTCGGCAACGTCGCCCTGCACGAACGGCGCGTCACCGACGGCCTTGCGGTGGCCGTTCTCGAGCGTGTCGAGCACCACGACGCCACGTCCGGATGCGCGGATGGCGCGGGCGGTGATCGACCCGATGTACCCGGCCCCGCCGGTGATGAGCGTTGTCACGTGGACAGACGCTACTTGGCGGTCTTCTTCAGCGGGCGTGACTGCTTGTCACGGTCGGCGGCCTTCTCGGCCTTCTTCCATGCGCGCACCTTCAGCAACGTGGGCTGGTCCGTGATGTCGGCGATGGTGCGGGGATTCTTGTCACTGAACACGCCGGCCGCCTTCTGCCATCCCTTCGGCTGGACGTCGAAGCGCTTGCCGAGGAGAGCCACGAAGATCTGCGCCTTCTCCTCGCCGTAGCCGGGCAGTTCACGGAGACGCTCGAACAGCACCTGTGCGTCGTCGACGCCCTCCCAGATGTTCTCGCCCTTGTTCCTGTACTTCTCCGCGACGATGGCGCACATCCCCTGGATGCGTTGGGCCATTGCCTTCGGGAAGCGGTGGATGGCGGGCTTCTCCAGGCACACGGCGAGGAACTCGTCGGGGTCCATTGCCGCGATTTTCCGCGGGTCGAGATGGCCGAGTCGTGTCTTCAGCGTGTGCGCGCCGTTGAATGCCCACTCCATCGGCACCTGCTGGTCGAGCAGCATCCCGATGAGGAGTGCGGTGCCGTTCGAGTTGAGCAACTTGTCCGACGCCGGGTTCCCGGTGATGTAGAGCGTTCCCATGTTCAGTCCCTCGTGAGTCCGTTCTCTGCGTCGGCATTGATGCCGAGTTCGTTGATTGCGTCCGCCACCGTCTGTGCGGTGATGCCGTTCGTGCCGATGAGCGTGGTGAGCACGGCAACGGCAACATGCTCGGCGTCGGTCTCGAAGAACCGGCGCAGGGCCTCGCGGGTGTCGCTGCGGCCCATTCCGTCCGTGCCGAGCGCCAGGAAGCGACGGTTCGTGACGTACGGTGCGATCTGTTCGCTGACGATGCGCATGAAATCCGTGACCGCGATGACCGGCGTGGTCTCGCCGCCGAGGATCGACTCCACGAGCGACGTCCGTGCGGGCTGCGTGGGGTGCAGGCGGTTCCATCGTTCCGTCTCCATTGCGTCGTCGCGCAGCGACTTGTACGACGTTGCGGACCACAGGTCCACGTTCACGCCCCACTTCTGCTTCAGCATGTCGGCAGCCTCGATGGCGGCGGAGCACGCGGTTCCGCTGAAGAGCAACGACGCGTGCGACGGGCCGTCGGCGGCACGCCACCTGTACAGGCCGTTGATGATGTCGTCGTCGGTGACGTGCGCGGGACGCGCCGGCATGTGGAGGTTCTCGTTGTACAGCGCGACGTAGTAGTAGATGTCGGCAGGGTCGGTCCCGTACATGCGGTCGATGCCGTGCTTGATGATGGTTGACAGCTCGTAGGCGAATGCCGGGTCGTAGGCCTGGCACGCAGGCACCGTGGATGCGAGCACCAGGCTGTGGCCGTCCTGGTGCTGCAGACCCTCGCCGAGCAGCGTGGTGCGGCCCGCCGTGGCACCCATGAGGAACCCGCGCGTGCGCATGTCGGCGGCCAGCCATGCGAGGTCGCCGACGCGCTGGAAACCGAACATCGAATAGAAGGTGTAGAACGGCACCATCGGCACGCCGTGCGTGGCGTACGACGTGCCGGCGGCGATGAAGCTGCTCATGGCGCCGGCCTCGGTGATGCCCTCCTCGAGGATCTGCCCCTTCGCGGACTCGGTGTACGACAGCAGCAGGTCGTGGTCGACCGGTTCGTACTTCTGGCCCTGCGACGCGTAGATCTTGACCTCGCGGAACAGCGAGTCCATGCCGAACGTGCGTGCCTCGTCGGGGATGATCGGCACGACGCGCTGGCCGAACTTCTCGTCGCGCGCGAGGTTGCGCAGCAGGCGGGTGAACGCCATCGTGGTGCTGACGGCCTGCGTGCCGGAACCGGCGTCGAACTCGGCGAATGCGGCGGGCGCGGGAAGCTCGATCGGCTTGCGGTTGCGCACGACTCGCTTCGGTATGAGACCGTCGAGTGCCCGGCGGCGCTCCATCATGTACTGCCACTCGATGGAGTCCTCCGACGGGCGGAAGTACGGCGGGTCGTCCCCCTCGAGCGCGGACTCGGGGATCTCGTCCTCCATGTGCAGACGCTTGCGGATCTCGAGCCACTGCTCCTTCGAGAGCTTCTTGATCTGGTGCGTGGCGTTGCGGCCCTCGACGCCGGACCCGAGCGTCCATCCCTTGATGGTCTTGCAGAGAATGACCGTGGGGCGCCCGGACCCGAGGTTGTCGACAGCCGCCTTGTACGCCGCGTACAGCTTGCGGTAGTCGTGACCACCGCGCGGCAGCTGCTCGATGTCGTGATCGGTGAGGTGGCTCACCATCTGGCGCAGGCGCGAGTCCGGTCCGAAGAAGTTCTCGCGCGCGTACGCGCCGTCCTCCACGGAGTATCGCTGGAACTCGCCGTCGAGAGTGGCATTCATCTTGTTGAC
>JBEDDY010000128.1:0-5620 GCA_041176025.1 Actinomycetota bacterium
CCTTCGTGCAGGGGCCGGACACGCCGGGCATCTCCGCCGTTGCGGGTGTGTCCCACGCCGGCAACGCGGGCGGCTACACCGCACCGGGCACGATGCAGCACGTCTCGTTCAACGTGGACACCCACGACGACCTGCTTGCCATGCGGGACCGCATCCGGTCCCGTGGTGTCAACGTGATGGGCCCGCTGCGCCACGGCATGTGCGACTCGATCTACTTCGCCGGTCCCGAGGGTCTCGTGCTGGAGGTTGCGACATCCGCGGAGCCGATCGACGGGAACCACTGGATCGACCCGGAGGTGGTGGGTCTCGCGGGAATCAGCGCCGACGAACTCGCCCGTTACCGCTCGCCCGCCGCGTTCGACAGACCCTCGTCGCCGTTGCCGAACCCGCCGATCGACCCAGCCAAACCGCACCTTCAGTACCCGAGAGAGGTCTACGAGGCGCTGATGTCGATGCCCGACGACGTGCTGACCGAACGGCTGAGCGAGTCGACACCCCCCGTCCCGTGACACGACCGCAACGTTTCTGTGGTTGCCCGTAACTTGGTGGTCGTGAAGGAACGACTGTTGAGGTTCGGAATCGCACGGGGCGCCTACGTTGCGATTGTCTCGGCAGCCCTCACGGTCACCGCCGTCCGCACGTTCTCTCCGTCTCCCGGCTCCTCGGGTTCGTACGACCCCGGTTCACAGACCGTCACGACACCGTCGACCACTTCACCGCCTGCAACAGCCCCGTCAACAACCACGACCGTTGGGGCCCCACCCTCGGACTCCCCACGGAAGACACCGCCCGCATCGAAGGTCGCCACCACACTTCCCGGTGCGAACGGGGCCGCGGCAGCCCCGGGCCAGACTTCCGCCGGGGTCGTGACCACCACGGTTGCCGCCGAACAACCCCGCACCACCACCACGGTGAGGAGCACCACCACCGTTCCCGCGACGACCACCACGCTGTACAGACCCGGGAGCATCGTCATGACGATCCCTGCCGGCACCAAGGCCCGCATGGACCGGGGAGAGGATGTCAGCGACGTCCTGCCGCTGAGCGTGGACATCAAGGTGGGCCAGTACATCTACTTGGTGAACAAGGACAACTACTTCTACTCATACGGCCCTCTGAACGTGATGCCCATGGACACGACCCCGTACTTCTTCAGTACCGCGGGCAACCAGACCGGGTACTGCTCGATCGCGAGGGCCACCGTCACTTTTCGGGTCACGAACTAGGTCGACAATCACACCCCAAAAGACCCCGTTCTCAATGGGTTTCGCGGGAACTGCGCGCCACAGGGGCCTTCCCTTGGGTACGATTCGAAATAATTTTTGTACCTCTCCAAAAGGAACCCACATGACCACCAAGCGACTCGTCGTCATCACGACTGCCCTTGCGCTTCTGCTGTCGGTCGTGCCGGTCTCCCTGAAGACCCGCGCACCGTTCGTCTCTTTCATGACCGGCCACGTCTATGCGGCCGGCGGTCCCGTCATTCTGGACGGCACCGACGCCGGGTACCACGGTGGCGTGTCGAACGGCGTGGTCAACGGGCAGTGGATATACGTGAAGAAGGCATACGAAAACCTCGTCGCAGGCGTGTCCAATTCGTACGCCACCAGTTCGAACGGTCGTATCGCAGTTGTCGGTGCACCGTCGGCGGGGAGCACCTCGGACAACATCAGCAACAACTGTGGCGGTGCGGCCTACTGGGGCGCCCGCACCATGTCACCCCAGAAGTCCGTCGACTTCTACGACGGGGCAGCCGCCATCGAGACGTTCTTCAACAATGTGCAGTCGGGGACAACCAAGCCGCTTCTGATCCACATCGTCGACGGAATCTGCAACTCGAACAAGATGGACGGGACCGAGTACACGAAGGTGAATGCCGCGGCCAACGCAATCGCCACCCACGTGAACCGCGGTGGTGCGCTCTTCTCGAACACCGGCGCGTACATCAGTGGTGCCACGAACTACGGGTGGCTGTCGACTCTCTTCCCGACGCTCTCACCGAACTCCGACAGCGGCAGCAGCCTGCAGCTGACCGCCGAGGGACAGACCGCCTTCCCGGGACTGACGAATGCGAACATCGCCGGTGCGTGGCACAACGGATTCGTGGTCTCCTCCGGTTCGTTCCCTCTTGACGTCCTCGCCACGGAGGGGTCGGGGGCCTCGTTGAAGCGCGGCATCATCGGCGGTGCCGCCGTGACGCTGCCGTCCGCGGTCACCATCACCGCGACACCGACCGGGTCCACCGTCGGCGGTTCGGTCTGCTTCACGGTCAACGTGAAGCGCGGCAACCCGCTCGCGAACTTCCAGGGGGCGAACGTCACGTTCGCCGTCACGGGTGCGAATGCAGGAGCAAGCATTGTGTCCTCTTCGACCGATGCGAGCGGCAACACGGCCAGCCGTTGCTACTCGGCATCAAACGCCGGTACCGACACGATCACCGCCACTGCGGTGAACCCGAACGACAGCTCGAACCTGGGTGAAGGTGTCGTGAACGTGACCTGGTCAAGTCCCCCGAGCATCTCTCCGTCGACCCAGACGGTGAACGGAACCGGCGGTCAGGCCATCACGGCCACCACCGGGTTCACACCGGCGAACTTCTCCGGATCCGTCACGTACTCGGTCACTTCCGGCACGCTCCCGGCGGGTCTCAGCCTGAACTCGTCGACGGGAGTCATCACCGGCACCCCCACCAACGCTTCTTCAGCAACGATCACCATCACGGGAACGGCCGGTGCACAGACCGCAACCGCGACGATCACGTTCGCCATCGCCGCTGCATCAACGACGACAGTCGCCACAACGACCACAGTTCCAGCATCGACCACGACCGTGGCAGGTGCGACGACAACGACGGCCGTCGCGGCCTCGGGCACGACAGCACCTGCTGCAAACCCGTCGGTCGTGACGGTGCCCAGCTCGATCGACACGACGCCGAGTTCGCTGGTCATCCCGCCGTTGACCACCACGACCGTCGCCAGGAAGGCGACGAAGGGCTCGGTTGTCCGCAGCACGACAACCACTCTTCCTCCCGTGACCACGACAACGATTCCAGTGCCGAACGCCCCGTCCACGGAACTCGGTCAGGCGGCCGCCACCGTCGGTGGGAAGAAGGTGTCGGTGGTCATCACGCGGCAGAACAACAGCCTGATCCTCACGATGGGCAACCTCATGGCCGTCCTCACCGGGTACACCGCAGATTCGCAGAAGGCGCCGCTCGACGAAGAGGGCAACCTGCACATGCGCCGTGACGGCAAGCTCGGCATGCAGGTGTCCGGGTTCCACGGACTGTCCGAAGTCGAGACATGGATCTTCTCCACCCCCGTCAAACTCGGTTCCGAACGGACCACCTCTGCCGGAATCGCCGAGAACACCTACTCGATTCCGTCTTCTGTCCCGGACGGCCGCCACCGCGTGGTGCTGAGCGGGTTGTCGCCCCAGAACGAGAAGGTTGAGGTCGCCGTCGGGGTCATCGTCGGTGCCGACAACTCCTCGGGTCCGTCGGTCATCTCCATCCTTCTGCTGATCGTCCTGTCTCTCGCGTTGATCCTCGGTCTCGCACTCCCCGCGACGCTTCGCAGACTGGGTGCCGAGGTCCCGCGTCTGCGCATCGGGGTGCGCAAGGCGCAGACGGTCACAGTGATCGACGTTCGCGGCACATCCGAGTACGAGTTCGGCCACCTCGACGAGGCGCTCCACATCGAGAACGACGAGAACTTCCTGTCACGCGTGCTGGAACTGCCCCACGACGGCACGTACCAGGTCTACGGAACGGGCGGCAACAACGCCGCACTGGCCATGCGCCAGGCCGGTTTCACCGACGTGCGTTACCTCGGCGAGATCGCCGCGGCCGCATCGGCGACCGGTCGCCGCATCGTCAGCTGACACAAGGGACAACAGGGACCGTGTCCCGCTGACGGATGTCAGCGGGACACGTACTCCCGCCACTGTTCGTCTGACCAGTGCTGACGCAGTTCCTCGGTGACGAAATCACTCGTCCACTGCACCATCTCGAAGAACGGGAACTCGACCGACATCACCTCGGTGAAGGCCATCCCGTCCAGCAGCAGGGCCGCGTCGTCGATGCCGATCTCGATGGCATCGCCGTTGTGTGCGTCGTTCAGGCGCAGCTGCAGGTCCACCACGTGTTCGGCATCCCACCGTTGCTGCATCTCGCCGTCCATCAACTGGTCACTCATGATGCCGAGGATCTCGGAGAGGGCCAGCACGGCCTCGGGCTCGAACGTGACGGTGCGTGGCTCGATCATCAGCACACGCTATTGGCAAACACGCCCGGCTTCGGCACGGCAACGGTCACGGCGCTCCTCACTTCGCGGTGGAAGCGGGGCCCTATGCTCACTGCGTGCGCAGACTCGTCATTCTCCATGCGGCGGCGACCTGGTTCATGGTCGGTCTCATCTGGACGGTGCACACTGTCCACTATCCGCTGTTCGCCGAGGTCGGGGCAGCCACGTACGAGAGCTTCCAGGCCTCGCACGTGGACCGCATCGGCAAGCTCCTGCTGCTGCCGTGGCTGACCGAGGGCGTCACACTGCTCGGACTGCTGTGGTTCGTGTTCCGCGGGGGACGACGCGACCTGCGGGTGCCCGTTCTCCTCGGAGCCGTCATGATGGGCGTCGTTCTTCTGATCAGTGGAGTGTGGTCCGCTCCCGCCCACGCCGACCTGGCAGACGGCTTCGACGCCGCCGTCCACGACCGGCTGATGACCGCGAACCTGCTGCGCACGCTCGCCTGGACGGTGCGGGGTCTCACCGCTGTGTGGATCGTCGCGTTGGTGTGGCCGCGAGATGCCGATGGGAAGAACCAAGCGCCGTGACCCGCGGCAACTGGGGCGCGACCGACGCAGAGATCGACGGGCCGGTGATCGGCGACGGCATCTGCCCGCGTGCGCGAATCTCGGCCACACGGTGCATCGACATTGCCGGGCCGCCGGAGGCAGTGTTCCCGTGGATCCGCCAGATGGGCTTCGGGAAAGCGGGCTGGTACAGCCACGACTGGATCGACAATCTCGGCCGGCGGAGTGCAACCGAGGTGAGAGCGGAATGGCAGGACGTGCACACGGGCTCCCGGGTGCCGGGCGGACCGGTGGCGTTCGAGGCAGCCCTCGTCGAGCCACCGCGCGGTTTCGTGCTGCGCACAGTCCAATCAGGACGTTTCACGTCACGCATGTGCTTCACGCTTGCCTACGAACTTCGGCCCGTGGCCACTGGCACACGACTGGTGACGCGAATGCGCGCGCGCATGGACATCCCCGGGGGCCGGATACTGGAACGCTTTGTGCTCCTGCCCGGTGACGGGATCATGCTGCGCAAACAGCTCCGCACGCTTGCCCGCCGCTCGGCGGAGTGACCCACACGCGCGTCACGAGCACTTCAGCGACTGGCGCCCCCGGCAGGGATCGAACCTGCGGCCTGCGGTTTAGGAAACCGTCGCTCTATCCACTGAGCTACGGAGGCGTGGTTGACGAGCGATGCGGTGCGAACCACGCCGCCACCCCATTCGTCATCTGCATGCAGGCTACTGGCAGCAGCCGAGTGCCGACAATGCCCCCGGTCGTCGGCAGGGTCAGCCTGCCAGTGACGCAACGAACAATGCCATCACG
>JBEDDY010000129.1:0-2821 GCA_041176025.1 Actinomycetota bacterium
GTTGAAGCCGTCCGCACACGGTGCAGGAGTGCATCGGTTCCCACGTAGACGGCAGACTCGGCACCCACTCCTTCGGTGGAGGCGGTGACCTCGACGACGGGGAGGGATGCAGACGACGAGAGTTCCTCTGCCAGCCGTGTGGTACCGGCTCGTACGTTGACGAGTGCGGTGCGCCCGCACGAAACGCACAGTGCCGGCCTCTGTTCGTGGCAGACCGGACAGGACAACGAGTCACCGACGGACTGGAGCGCACCCCTGCAGGTCCCGCACGTCTGGAGTTGGCGGCACGACTTGCACGCGAGCATGCGCGCAACACCCTTGGTGTTCAGCACGCAGAGAACCGACGCATCCGCGGCACGCACGGCTTCGATCAGTTCCGCCGACAGGAGACTCCCCTTGACGGGAACATCGAGGAGGTTCACCACATCGATGCGCGGCCACCCACCGGCCCCAGCGGCCATCGACACCGAAGGCCCGCACAGCGCTTCGGCCGTCGCGGACGGCACGGGACTCGTCATCACCACCGGTATCCCGAGCAGCCTCCCCCGTTCCCATGCGACCTCGGGGGCCCACCACGTGGGCACACGCTCCTCGTGGTAGCTCTCCTCGTGTTCGTCGATCACGACGATCGATGACAACCCGTCGCACGGTGCGAACACAGCGGATCTCGCGCCGATGACCACGTCGACACCTGCGATTGCGGCATCGACCTGGTCAGGGAGTTCGGCGGTGGTCAGTCCCTTCCGACGAAGCCACGCTGCCCCCAGTCTCGCCATGCGGAGAGTCGGGCACAGGACGAGCACGGGACCGCGGATGGCAGCTTCGACCACCACGGCCATCGCGGAGTCCAACGGGGGGACGCGGAGCAATCCGCCGCGTCCCGAGAGAAGTCGCGCCACTTCGGCGGATGACCCACCGTCGGAGGGTCGTCCGGCACCCCGACGGGGATGGGCACGCCTCGCCCGCTTGCGTTGCGGCGTCGCCGACGACAGCACGTTGCGCAGCGGACCTGCCCAGCGTGCAGCCACCCACCCCGCAAGCGGTACCACGGGCGGGTCGACACCCAGGTCTGCCGCATCCAGGACGGGCGAGAGCCGTTCCGGTGACACGACAGAGAAGTCAGGGTCGCCGACGGTGCCGAGTGCCACCACCCAGGCGTCGACGCGGCGACCGTTCAGTTCCACACGCACGACCGCCCCCGGTCGGACGCGTGGTCTAAGCGAAGGCGGTACGAAATAATCGAATTGCTTGTCTATCCCCGACACGTCGGGAACGACACGCGCAACGAGTGCGTCGTTCGTCAGAGCTTCACGGCCGACTTGAAGTCGGCAAGTCGCGAGAGCTGCTCCCACGAGAACTCGGGCTCGTTGCGGCCGAAGTGACCGTACGCGGCGGTCTTCTTGTAGATCGGGCGCTTCAGCTGGAGGTCACGCACGATGGCGGCCGGGCGGAGGTCGAACACCTGGCGCACAGCGTCCTCGATGGACTCCTCGCTCACCTTGTTGGTGCCGAAGGTCTCCACGAGAATGCTGACGGGCTGCGCCATGCCGATGGCGTAGGCAACCTGCACCTCGCAACGGCTCGCTGCACCGGCTGCGACCACGTGCTTAGCCACCCAACGCGCTGCGTACGCGGCAGAGCGGTCCACCTTTGACGGGTCCTTGCCGGAGAACGCGCCGCCACCGTGGCGGCCCATGCCGCCGTAGGTGTCGACGATGATCTTGCGGCCGGTCAGACCGGTGTCGGCGTGCGGTCCGCCGAGCACGAACTTGCCCGTCGGGTTCACGTAGATCGACGGGTTGTCACCTGCAAACTGCGCCGGGATCGTCGGCATGATGACGCTCTCGATGAGGTCGGGCCGGATCGTGGTGTCGCGGTCGACGCCGTCGCCGTGCTGGGTCGAGATGAGCACGGTGGACAGACGGACGGGGCGGCCGTTCTCGTACTCGAACGACACCTGGGTCTTGCCGTCGGGGCGCAGGTACGGGATCTGACCGCTCTTGCGGACCTCGGTCAGACGCTCCGCCAGTCGGTGCGCAAGCCAGATAGGCAATGGCATGAAATCCGGGGTCTCGTCGCACGCGTACCCGAACATCATCCCCTGGTCGCCTGCTCCCTGGCTGTTGAGAATGTCCTCGCCGCTCTTGCCAGCACGGATCTCCTCGGAGATGTCGACACCCTGGGCGATGTCGGGGCTCTGCGCATCGAGCGCGACCATGACGCCGCATGTGTGACCGTCGAAACCGAAAGCAGCGTTGTCGTAGCCGATCCCGTTGATCGTGTCACGTGCGATGCGCGGGATGTCGACGTACGCATCGGTCGTGATCTCGCCGGACACCACGCACAGACCCGTGGTCAGCAGCGTCTCGCATGCGACGCGCGCGTTCGGGTCCTCTGCGAGGATCGCGTCGAGAACGGAGTCGGAGACCTGGTCCGCCATCTTGTCGGGGTGACCCTCGGTGACGCTCTCTGACGTGAAGGTGAAGTTTCTCACTGTTGCTCCTTGGTGGGTGCCGACAGCGGATTCGGGGAATCAGACCTGTTGGCGAATCTCCACAACGCTATCCAATAGATGACGTGCGATGGTGCGTTTGCCGGCCAGCGGGACCAGCTTTTCGTCGCCTGTGGACAAGTAGATCGTGACGGCATTGGTGTCGTGCTGGAAGCCGACCCCGGGGGCCGAGACGTCATTCGCCACCACCATGTCGAGGTTCTTCTTGGCCAGTTTCTCCCTGGCGTTCGTTGCGACATCGTTCGTCTCGGCAGCGAAGCCCACCAGGACCTGACCGGGGCGCTTCGCAGCACCGAGACCGGCGAGGAT
>JBEDDY010000130.1:0-12884 GCA_041176025.1 Actinomycetota bacterium
GAACACTCTCGGGGAGGTTCTCGGGGAGGTTTCCCGGTTCGACTTCGGTCGCTGAAACCGGGCCAGTACGCACGTGAGGGGGAAGGGACCGGAGTCCCTTCCCCCTCGAGTCGTGATGATCAACCGAGCTTGATGGCCGGGTCGATGAACTCGTTGGTGACGAGGTCGGCCGGCGTGAGGCCTTCCTTCACTTCCGAACCTGTGGCGGTGTACACGGGCGTTGCGGTCTCGATGAACTTCGTGATTCGGTCGAGGTCGAACGAGCCGAGTGTTCCGTCCGGGCTGTTCGCCACGAGATTGTCGCTCAGCTGCTTCTCCACCGAGGCGGCAGCCTGACCGGCGTCGTAGGCCCAACCGTTGTTGAACTTGGCGACGGCGTCGAGGATGATCGCGTTCGTGGTGTCGGGGCTGTTCACGTAGTCAACCTGCGACTGCTGGATGACGGGCACGAGCTTCTTCAGGCAGTCGGCGTGCTTGGTCACGTTGTCCGGCGTGCCGGCGAGTGACTGTGCGTAGGCGGTCCAGCCTGCGTCATGCACGTACTGGTAGGCCACGGGCTTCATCCAGTCCTTCAGCACCTTCTCGTAGAAGTAGGGCTCGGCGGTGCCGAAGCCCTGCTGGGCGTCCTTGCCTCCGGATGCGATGAAGGAGGCGGGCGCACCGTCGTAGGTGTCGTCTGTCTGCTTCTTGTCGAGGATGCCACCCTGGATCAGGTAGTCCATGTACGCAGCACCCTGGAAGTAGCGGACCTTCACGCCCGGTTCCTTCAGGTCGGCGATGGTCTTCACGTCAGGGTAGGTGGCGGGATCCCACATGATGATCTGCGGGTTGATGTTGAACGGGGCGACGACGGCCTTGGTCGGCTTGTCCACCGAGTGGCTGACAGCCTCGTCGGTGCTGACGAAGCCCAGCATGATCTCCGGGTCCGAGTACAGCTGAGCGGTGACCTGCTGGTAACCGATGGCGGGGCCGCCCGAGCGGACCTCGACCTGCACGCCGGTTGGCTGGCCACCGGACACGAGGTCACCGCGCACGGCGACCTTTTCCGCGTCGACCTCGTAGTTCGCACCGATGAGGTTGTAGAGGAATCCGTGCTCGGACTCGGGGTTCCAGTCGGTCTGGAAGATGACGGTGGACGGGCAGACGTCGCTGAGGTCAACGCCGGTGCCCGTTGCGGCGGTGTCACTCGTCGCTGCGGTGGTGTCGGATGCCGA
This sequence comes from Actinomycetota bacterium, assembly GCA_041176025.1. Taxonomy (GTDB): domain Bacteria; phylum Actinomycetota; class Acidimicrobiia; order Acidimicrobiales; family Ilumatobacteraceae; genus UBA2093. Next base: position 1,215 of record JBEDDY010000130.1, read on the forward strand.
GTCACTGCCGCCGCACGCCGTGAGGGCGAGGGCTGCTGCAACCGAGACTCCGAGAAGTGTTCTCTTCATCATGCTGGTGGTTTCTCCTGGTGTGTGGGTGTTGGTGTGGTGGTGATGGGTCACTGACCCCTGGTGGTGATGTGCCACTTCCCGATGACCCTGCGCGAGAGCCACCCGAAGAAGAGGAACACCACCAGACCTAGAACGCTCGCCATGATGATGGCCGTGATCAGTTCGGCGCCCCAGAGGCGCGAGCGGTAGACGTCGATCTGTGCACCGATGCCGACCACGCCGCCCTGCCGGAAGTAGAAGTCGCCGACGACGGCACCGATGACCGCCAGGCCGGCGGAGATGCGCAGCCCCACGAAGATGTTCGGGAGGGCCGCCGGAAACTGCAGCTTCGTGAGTCTCGTCCACTTGCTGGCTCCCTGGAGAGTGAACAGTTCGTGCTGGCTCTTCTCCGCCGAGAGAAGTCCGAACAGCGTGTTGCTGACGATGGGGAAGATCGAGATGAGCACGACGACGAGGAGGCGCTGTTTCATGGAGCCGTCGATGAGGGCACGGATCAACGGTGTGAGGGCGAGGATCGGTGCCGACTGCACCGCAACCAGGTACGGCCAGGTTGCCCGCTCCAGCCAGCGACGTGTGCTCATGAGAGTGGCGAGTGCCATCCCGATGATGATCGTGATGCCGAGACCGATGAGTGCGACCTTTGCGGAGTCCCACAGCGACATGAGTATCGGGTAGAAACCCCGGCGTTCGCCGGTGTGCCACACGAGGAAGCCCTCCTTCACGACCTGGTGGGGTGTGGGGAGGAGGAACCTCTTGTGTTCCGGCAGGATCACGGAAGACAGCAGGTACCAGACCCCGATGAAGAGAGCGAACACGACTGCCGGTCCGACCATGTCCGACGCACGCGTCCGCTCGTGGTTGTCGGGAAGGACCTCGAGCGAGGTGTCGACGTTGTTGTTGCCGCTCATGCGTGGGCCCCACGGAGGGCGTGCGAGACCCGGGCGCACAACTCGCCGAACTCGGGTTCGTACCGCAGGTCGTGGGACCGCGGGAAGCCGAACGGGATGTCGATGGAGGCAATGATCGCCCCGGGGCGGGCGGACATGACCAGCACCTTGGTGGACATGTAGACGGCCTCGGCGATGGAATGCGTGATGAACAGACCCGCGAATCCCTGTGACTGGAACAGTCCCATCAGTTCGTCGTTCAGTCGCTCGCGGGTGATCTCGTCGAGTGCGCCGAAGGGTTCGTCGAACAGGAAGACCTTCGGTTGCATGACGAGCGAGCGGGCGAGAGAGGCGCGCATGCGCATGCCGCCGGACAATTGACGCGGGTACTTGTCCTCGAACCCGTTCAGGCCGACCAGGTCGATCGCACGGGACGCTCGCTCCGTGCGTTCCGCCTTCGGGAGACCGTGAAGTTCGGCGATCAGTTCCACGTTCCTGCGGACGGTTCTCCAGGGCATGAGAGTTGCGTCCTGGAAGACGTACCCGATGCTGTCCCTGTCGACCGTGCAGGTGCCCGCGGATGCGGTCTCGAGGTTGCTGGCGATCCGCAGCAGCGTGGACTTGCCGCAACCACTCGGTCCCACGACGGTGACGAATTCCCCCGGCGAAATCGAGAGTGACACACGGTCAAGGGCGCGGGTCCCGTCGGGGAACACCATGGACACATCCCGGAATGACAGCGCGGCGGCCGGTTGCAGAGTCATGATGTCGCTTTCTGTTGCCGACACTCCGTGATACCGCACGCCGTGAGAGTAGGGCAGCAGTGCGTTGTGCGCATCACGTCAGTGTTTACTTTCTGTTTCGTTCTTGTGGCTGACCACAACGCCGCCATATACGACAATCCTGTCGGGGGGCCCCATTGCAATCGCTTCCCGAATGGTAGTCGCGCGCAGCGCGACGAAATCAGCCCGCGCCCCCACCCTCACGTCAGGTGGCGGACAACCGACGGCGGCATGCGCCGACGATGCGACGGCATCGAGAGCGGCGTCGGGTGAGACATGGCCCGCGGTGACGAGCAGATTGGCGGTCTCCAAGGGATCACCCCTGCCCATGAGGTTGAATGGATCCTGCAGATTGTCACCACCGGCCGCCACCATGACGCCGTGGTCGCGCAGGACATTGACCGGAGCTATCGCGCGCGGGACGGACGTCGTTGTGTGGTGGCCCTGGAGGAACAGATTGGTCTGCGGCAGCACAATCACGCTGACACCTGCAGAGGCGAGCTTCGCAGCGATGCGGGACTGTTCCGCCCCTGACCGGAGGGACAGCGTCACACAATGGCTGGCGGACACATGCACCGGCTGGCCGATTTCATCGATCGCATCGACGAGGTCTTCCAGGTCGTTCGACGAATCCCGGAGGTTCTCGTCCGTGTGCAGGTCCAGAGGCAGCCCGCTCTCCACGGCAAACTTCACGAAGTACCTTGTGGCCGATGCGGGGTTCCGGTCGAGGTGCGGGCACCCGCCGACCACGTCGACCCCGGCTGACACCGCCTCCTCCGCGAGTTCCCGGTTGGCCCTTCCTTCGACGCCTGTCACGGGCCACGACAGGAGCATCGCCACCTGCACGTCAATGAAGGATCTCGCATCGTGCTTCGCGGCCAGCAGGGCCTTCACCGAGTCGAGCCCGTTCAGGTCCGTCGTGTCGGCATGCGTCCGCACCCGGGACACGCCGTTCGAGGCGTACAGACGGAGTGCCCGCATCGCGCGTTCGTACGTGTCCTGCGGCGTGATTGTGGGTCGCGCCTCCTCGAGAGCAACGATCGCACCCATCAGGTCGTTCGTGGGGTTCCGGACCCGCTCCGCGAGGAACGCCTTGTCGACGTGTGCGTGCGGCTCGGCAAACGAACCCAGGAGGAGCCGTCCTCCCATGTCGACATCTCCGTTGAGCCTGTGAGGCGCGACTGCGGTCACCACACCTTTCTCGACGACGACATCAACCGACGCGCCGTCCTGCAGGAGACAGTTCGAGAAGACCGTCCGCACTAGACCAACGGCTGGAGGCCGGGGAGGGGGCGCCTTTCCATCTTCTCGCCGAGACGGGGCATGACCTCCTCTGCGACAAGGTGCATCTGCTCCGCCATCTCATCCCTGGTGAGCCCCGGATAGTCGAAGAAGAAGCAAATGTGCTTCAGGTCGAGCAGATCACGCCAGAACCCGAGAGCATCGACGGCATCGTCGATGGATCCGACTATCTGGATCTTCTGTTCGTTCGATTCCTCGACGGTCGGGTTGTGGTTGAAAGCGACTTTCGATCCATCCGGGTTCTTGTAGCTGGAGAACCTGCCGTAGGGGGAGAGGAAGTTGCAGAATTCCTCGTGTCCGGGCCGGCCTTTCACCATTGCCTGTTCGCGGGTCTTCGCCACGTGGATGTTCATCACGAGGCAGCGGTCCTCGCCGGGGCCGACGGGATTGCCCATCTGCTCGCGGATCTCTGCGTAGCGGTCCCACTTCTGCTTCTGGCTCTCTGCGTTCTGGAGCCAGTACACCGCCTTGTGTCCCGCCCTCGGCACGTACTCGATGGTCTCGGGAGATGTGACGGGCTGGTACACGTCGATGGGTCGCTCCGGTCTCGGTATCAAGGTGAGATCATCCACGTAGCTCCCCCTGTCGGGGATCTCGTCCGGCGGGAAGACGAACTGCTTGCCCCGGTAGCTGAAACGTTCGTTGGTCCACGCGAGCTTGATGACCTCCATGGATTCCTCGAAGATCTCGCGGTTCAGACGGTCGTGCTCGGCGGACATCTCGTTGTCACCCGATGCGACGACGGTTCCGAGGCTCCATGCCTCCCGGGGCACCGTTCCGCGACCGACACCGAATTCCATGCGTCCGCCCGTGATGATGTCCGCGATCGCGAAGTCCTCGGCGAGACGCAACGGGTGCCATTGCGGGACGACATTGAACATCTGGCCGAGACGCAGTTCCTTCGTCTGCATCGCGAGGTGCTGGCCGAACTGGACGAGGTTCGGCAGGACCTCGTACCCCTCGAACTGGAAGTGATGTTCGGTGAGCCACATGGTGTCGTAGCCGAGACTGTCGGCGGTGCGTGCCCACGAGACGAGGTTGCGGTAGCACTCGATGACCGCATCGTTCCCGTACCGGCGTTTCGTGGGTTCGACACGACCGGCGTCATCCATCGGAACGGTGCAGAAGAAGTTGGAGTCAACGCGCATGTGGCAACCGTAATTGACGCCCGCCGGGGGACGGTCACGGCAGCGTGAACAAGTTGTTAACCGCCCCAGATCCCCCTGGCACTGAACACGTCGCGCAGGGCGCGGGTGTCGTCGGACATGATCCCGTCGACACCCAGATCGAGGAGTCGTGCGATCTCAGCGGGGTCGTCGACCGTCCACACATGCACCTGGATCCCGAGAGAGTGGGCGGCCTTCACGAAGGAACGAGTGACCACGGGCAAGGGCCCCTGCCGCACAGGCACCTGGGCGGCCCGTGCACTGTGCGTGACGGCAACGGCGGGTGTGGTGCGTGCGGCGAGAACCAGAGAAGCCACTTCCCGCGGCCCGGTGGATGTGCAGAGGGCGTCGCCGAAGACGGAACGGAACCGCGACAGTCTCTTGTCGCTGAACGATCCCACGCAGACACGGTCCAGACAACCGAGCCGGGAAAGGGTGCGAATGAGTTCGTCCTCGGCATCGGTGGTCTTGCAGTCGATGTTCACGCGCAGATCCGGCCACGTCGTGAGAATGTCCTCCAGCAACGGGATCGGTTCACGTCCGTCGACCCGGGCGTCGCGCAGCACGTGCCATGGAGTCTCCTCGATTCGTGCGTCGATGCCGCACGTGCGCAACAGACCGTCGTCATGGAATGCAACGAGCATGCCGTCAGACGTGACGTGGACGTCAGTCTCGACGTAGCGGTAGCCCAGAGACACCGCGTCCTGGAAGGCCGCCATCGTGTTTTCCGGTGCGACGGACAGACCGCCCCTGTGCGCGAAGGCGATCGGGGCACTGTTGTCGAGGAAGGGGTGGGGCAGTGCGCTCAAATCGAGCGGCCGGCTGCGGCCCAGTACTCGTCCTTGAGGAGGCGCTTGTACAACTTCCCGGTGGGATGGCGCGGAAGCTCCGCGCGGAAGTCCACCGTCCTGGGGCACTTGATGTCCGCCAGTTGACTGCGGCAGTAGGCGATGAGTTCCTTCTCTAGTTCCTTTGCCTCCGCGGCGTCCGCCGGCATGTGCTTCGGCTGGACGACAGCCTTGACTTCCTCGCCGAAATCGTCGTTCGGCACGCCGAAGATGGCGACATCGACCACCTTCGGGTGGTTGACGAGGATGTTCTCGGCTTCCTGCGGGTAGATGTTCACCCCGCCACTGATGATCATGAACGCCTTCCGGTCGGTGAGGTACAGGAAGTTGTCGGCATCCAGGTAGCCGACGTCGCCGAGTGTGCTCCAGCCACGGCCCTTCGGGTCGCGGGAGTTCTTCGTCTTCTCGGGATCGTTGTGGTACTCGAACGTGCCGCCTCCCTCGAAGAAGACGGTTCCCGATTCACCCTGGGGGACCTCGTCACCGTTCTCGTCGCAGATGTGGACGATGCCCGAGATTGCCGTACCGACGGTGCCCGGGTGGGCAAGCCACATCTCGCTGTTGCAGTACACGAACCCGTTCCCCTCCGTGCCGGCGTAGTACTCGTGGATCACGGGTCCCCACCACTCGATCATGGCCTTCTTCGTCGGCACGGGGCAGGGCGCAGCCGCATGGATGGCGACCTCGATGGACGAAACGTCGTACTTGCTGCGGATGTCGTCGTCGAGCTTCAGCATGCGGATGAACATCGTGGGCACGAGCTGGGTGTGGGTGACCCTGTACTTCTCCGCGAACCTGAGGTAATCCTCCGCGTCGAAATGCTCCATCACCACGGTGGTGCCACCGTGCGAGTGGACGGACATGTTGAAGCGAAGCGGGGCTGCGTGGTACAGCGGGGCGGGCGAGAGATACACCATCTCCTCGCGGAACTTGTACAGACCCTGTGTGAGTGGTGCCCCCAGTCCGGCGGCGGTGCCGAGTGGTGTCCCGGGGAACGGCTTGGCAACGCCCTTCGGCATCCCGGTCGTGCCGCTCGAGTAGAGCATGTCGATGCCGTCAACCATGTCGGGCAGCGTCGTTGCGGGCGCCGCGGCCACGGTTGACTCATACGAGTCGTATCCGTCGATCGTCCCGTCGAGCATCAAGCGCATCGTCACTCCCGGAATGTCGCCTGCGATTTCCTGTGCCTGGTCTGCCTTGTACTTGGAGGTGATGAATGCCTTGGCCTTGCAGTCGTTCAGGATGTAGGCGAGTTCAGCCTTCGTGAGGCGGCTCGAGCACGCTGTGTAGACCGTGCCCGCGTAGTGACAGCCCCACACGACCTCGAGGTACCGCTCGTGGTTCTCCATGCAGAGGGCAACATGGTCGCCCGGCTGGATTCCCGCCGAACGGAGGACGTTCGCGAGGCGAAGGGCCGCCTCGTGGAGTTCCCTGTAGGTAGTGGTCTTCCCTGTGCTGGCCTGGATGGTGGCAATGCGGTCAGGATGCGTGTCGGCGTAGAAACCTGGGTACATGTCCCGAAACTAACCCAATGACGCCTGTCACACCAGAGTCGGGGGCCCGACGGCTCGGGCCGTGACGGGTGCTGTGCGTACAGTTTGGACAACAGCAAAGGGGACCAACAATGGCAACGACCACCACGGGCGTCGACGAGGCCCGCATCATCGAACTCACCGACGAACTCCTGTCGAAGTTCCCACCGAAATCCGTGTCCGTTGTCGAATTCCTCGGCGCACAGTTCGACATGGGTCTCGCGTGGGTGCATTTCCCCGAGGGACACGGTGGACTCGCGGCAAACCCGAAGCACCAGCGCATCGTCAACGAGAAGCTCGCGGCTGCGGGAGCACCGTTTTCCATGCCGCGCAATCCGATCGGTCACGGCATGTGCGGCCCGACGGTCGTGGAATGGGGCAGCGAGGAGCAGAAGAAGCGCTACCTCCGGCCGCTCTTCACCGGGGAAGAGGTGTGGTGCCAGTTGTTCTCCGAGCCGGGTTCCGGATCCGACTTTGCAGGGCTCTCGTCGAAGGGTGTGAAGGACGGCGACGAGTGGATCGTCAACGGGCAGAAGGTGTGGACCACGCTTGCGCACCTCTCGCGCTGGGGTCTGCTCGTCGTGCGAACCGACCCCGAGCAGGTCAAGCACCAGGGACTCACGGCGTTCGTCGTTGACATGAAGGCGCCCACGGTCGAGGTGCGCCCGCTGCGGCAGATGACCGGCGAGGCCGAGTTCAACGAGGTCTACTTCACCGACACACGCATTCCCGCAAAGGAGATGCTCGGCAACCCCGGTGACGGCTGGCGCGTGAGCCTCACGACTCTGATGAACGAGCGTGTCTCGATCGGTGGGTCGATCCCGCAGAGAGGCAGCGGAACCATTGCGCACGCGGTGAAGGCATGGAGCGGACTGCCGTCCGAGCGTCGTGATGCCTCCACGAAGGACGAACTCATGAAACTCTGGATCCGGGCGGAGTTGCTGCGGCTCACGAACATCCGTGCCAACCAGAACCGCAAGATGGGTTCGCCCGGGCCGGAGGGCTCCATCGGCAAGATGGAGAGTGCGAACCTGAACAAGGACATCTACTCGTTCACCATGAACGTGCTGGGTGCCGAGGGAATGCTCTACGGCAGTTACGAGATGGTCCGTCCCGAGAGTGCCATGGGATTCGACTCGTTGCAGAAGGCTTTCCTGCGCTCGCGCGCGAACAGCATCGAGGGCGGTACCACCGAGGTCATGAAGAACATCCTCGGGGAGCGCATCCTCGGTCTTCCCGGCGACGTTCGCGTCGACCGTGAGGTGTCGTGGAGCAAGGTCCCGCGCAACTGACCGATTCGGTCGAGAGGGTCCCGCTCTCAGGAGCGGGACCCTTTTTCGTTCATCCGGCCGGTGTGAGTAGCACGCCCAGCCACAAGACCGCCAGGGACGAGACGAGCCCGATGGCCCCACCGAGCGCGAGTCCCACTTTTGATTTCGAGTTGGAGTGGACCAGGCTCGAGATTGCGGCGAGTCCGACCAGTGCGAGTTTCACGGCGAGAGTGACAAGGTACGCATCTCCGTGGGCCGTGGGGTCGACGGCCATGAGGTTCCAGATGCCGGTCACGAAAGCGACCCCGAATGCCGGCCATGCGACGCTCCCGAATGCGTGTGCGAGCGTCTTCAGGGCCTCCGGGTTGGTTGCGCGCACTCTCGGGACCAATGCCCCGAGAACGAGCTGACCACCCACCCACACGCTGGCCGACAGGATGTGAAGAAACAGACGCAGGGACTCGAACGACGGGTTGATCATGGGACCGAGAGTGCCCGAAGAACGTCGCTTGCTGCAAGTGCACGATCCTCGAGCACGGGAGCCCGATCCCGGTCTGCGCCGGACATGGTCACGATGGCCCGCCCGAGGACGGTCTGAAGGTCGCGGATGTTTCGCGGCGGCGGGAAGTACTCGTCCTCTTCCGTCACGAACACCTCCTCGACACCCTCCACCGGCGACAGTGCCCCGAGAACCCGTGCCACCAGTTCCTCGGGTGCTGATGCCCCGGCAGTGACTCCCACGACCCCGGTGAGATCGCGTGGGAGCTCGTCGGCATCGTTGACGCGGAGAACGCGGGAACAACCCGCCTCGATCGCGAGTCGCTCCAGGGCCCGGGTGTTGGAGCTGTTCGCCGAACCGATCACGATGAACGCATCGACCCGTGGTGCGATGTCCATGAGCGCCGACTGGCGATTGGTGGTCGCGAAACACAGATCGCTGCGTCCCGGTGTCCACACACCGGGGAAGCGACCCCGGACTGCGACGGCAACCTCGTGCCACTCGCGGTGGGACAAAGTTGTCTGGGCGAGCATGGCAACCGGCTGGTCGAATTCGGGGAGTGCATTCACCTCGTCCACTGTCTCGACCCTCGTGAGTGCGTGTGGCGCGACGGCCATGGTGCCGACCGCCTCCTCGTGTCCCTCGTGCCCGACGTACACGATGTGGAAGCCCTTGCCCGCACGCACCTTCACTTCGTGGTGCACCTTCGTGACGAGCGGACACACCGCGTCGACGACGTAGCTTCCCCGCGCGCGGGCTGCTTCCACGACTTCGGGTGCGGAACCATGTGCCGAGAGCATGATGGGGGAACCCACGGGTGCATCGGCGATGTCGTCGACGAACACGACGCCCTTGTCGACGAACCGGTCCACCACGACCTTGTTGTGGACGATCTCGTGGTAGCAGTAGACGGGTTCGTCGAACGTGCGGACCATCCATGACAGAGCCTTGATGGCCATCTCCACCCCTGCACAGAAGCCTCGGGGAGAGGCCAGGAGCACCTTCTGCACAGCCATAACCAATGCCAAGACTACCGATTCCCGGGACGGGTAGCCTGAAACCGCGTGAGCGAAACCATCGACAAGGCACCCCATGTGGTCGCGGTCGATGACGGTTCGGCGGCCTTCAGGCACGGTCTGCAGGTGGGGGACGTCATCCTGTCGGTGAACGGTGTGGTCCCGCGTGATGTGATCGAGTGGCAACGCCTTGTCGACGCCGACAATCTGTCGGTCACATTCACCCGATCCGGGGTCGAGACCGACATCGAGATTGACCGCCGCCCGGGCGAGCCCTTCGGTGTGACGGTGTCGAGCGCAGTGTTCGACCGCATCCACACGTGTGACAACCACTGCGAGTTCTGCTTCATCTACCAATTGCCGAAAGGCATGCGCCGCAGTCTCTACACGAAGGACGATGACTACCGGTTGAGCTTCCTGTACGGGAACTTCACCACGCTCACACGCTTCACCGAGGCTGACCTGGAACGCGTCATCGACGAGCAGCTGTCCCCGTTGTACGTGAGCATCCATGCAGTGGAGCCACGCAAGAGATCGGAGATGCTCCGCAACGAGCGGGGCGGGACCAGCCTGCGGTGGTTGGGTCTTTTGCTCGGCGCCGGGATTGCCGTTCACGCCCAGATCGTCCTGTGTCCGGGTGTCAATGACGGGGTCGTCCTTGATGACACGCTCCACCGTCTGCTCGAGGAATTCCCCGGCATCGCATCGATCGCGATCGTGCCTCTCGGCCTGTCGAGGCACAACACCGAGCCTCGAATGCGTGTGCACACGGAAGATGAGGCAGGTCAGGCAATTGACCTGATCGAGGAATGGACGGAAAGGTTCCGGAGTGTTCTCGGCAGGTCGGTGGTGTTCGCAGCCGACGAGCTGTACCTGCGCGCGGGTCGCAAACTGCCGGATCTCGCTTCGTACGGTGACTTCGAGATGCTCGAGGACGGGATCGGACTCGGTCGTTCCTTCATTGCGGGCTTCACCGGGGAACGTGACGACAAGAGACACCACGACGGCGGCTTCTTCGGTTCCGTTGATTCGACGTCGTACGTGCGTGCCCTCAACCCCGCCGTCGACACGTCCTTGCGTCAGGCGCGTGCGGTGCCGGTGTCGTTGTCCGCGAGCCGCATCCGGGAGTCGCATTCACTCACGGTCGTCACGGGTGTCCTCGGTGCAGACGTGATCGCACCTTTGGTGCGGGGCGTCGGTGACGAACGGATCTCCGTCTTGACGGTTCCCAACAGGTTCTTCGGGGGAAACACGGCTGTCGCGGGTCTCATGACCTACGAGGACATCGTCGATGCGATCGGGGACGGTGACCCGGGCACCCTCTATCTGCTGCCGGACGTGTGTCTCAATGGAGAACGCTTCCTGGACGGGCATACTGTCGGCGAACTTTCCCGTGTTCACAACGTGGAAGTCATGCCGACATCCGGTTCAGCCCTGCGGGCCCGGATCCAACAGTTCACCGGAGTCCCCTCATGACACAGACGCAGAAGTTGCCCACTGTCGTCATCGTGGGGCGCCCCAACGTCGGCAAGAGCACGTTCTTCAACCGCATCATCGGGGAACAGACCGCGATTGTCGAGGACCGACCGGGAGTCACGCGTGACCGGAACACCCGCACCGCGTCCTGGCTGGGTCACGAGTTCAACATCGTGGACACGGGCGGATGGCTGCCTTCCGGCTCGGAGTTGGACGACAAGGTCAGCCGCCAGGTCGAGGAGGCAGTCCGGACTGCCGACCTGGTGATCTTCATGGTGGACGCCTCGATCGGCGCCACGGACGAGGACGAGGGTGTCGCCGACTGGTTGCGCCGATCGGGTGTTCCCGTCATCCTCGCCGCCAACAAGTCAGACAACGACAGGAGAGAACTCGACCGCTGGTCGTTCATGTCCCTCGGCCTGGGGGAGCCCTACCCGGTGAGCGCACTCCACGGCCGTCGCAGTGGCGACTTCCTGGACATCGTCATCGAGCACCTTGATTTCGGGGACGATGTGGAGGTCGACAACGACGGACCCGAGGACGTCGAGCCGTCCGAGACCGACGGCGTTCCGCGTGTCGCACTCGTCGGGCGCCCCAACGTCGGCAAGAGCACCCTGTTCAACAGGCTCGTCGGCGCCGAACGGTCGGTGGTCCACGACATGCCGGGCACCACACGCGACGCCATCGACACCCTCGTCGAGACCGAGGACGGTCCGCTCGTCTTCATCGACACAGCCGGCATGAGGAAGAGGAGCCGCATCGACGATTCGGCCGAATACTTCTCCCTGGTGAGGGCACTGCGGGCAATCGACGAGGCTG
>JBEDDY010000131.1:0-4503 GCA_041176025.1 Actinomycetota bacterium
TCGCCCTGGCCGAGATGTCGAAGACGAAAAAGACCGTGCATGCGAGCGTGCAGGTCGTGGACATCGGCGGGCTCGTGGAGGGCGCGAGCAAGGGCGAGGGCCTCGGCAACAAGTTCCTCTCGAACATCCGCGAGGTGGACGCCATCGTGTTCGTGCTGCGCGCGTTCAAGGATGACGACGTGCCCGGCCCGGACGACCCGCTCGAGCACCTGCGCGTCGTCGAGGTGGAGCTTGCGCTCGCCGATCTCGAGACCGTGGAGAAGCGCCTGAAGACCGCGTCGAAGGCGGCCCGCGTGGACAAGAACGCCACCGAGGAGGCCGAGGCCATGCAGCGGGCGTACGACGTGCTGGCCGATGGCACCCCGATCTACCGCTCGAACCTGTCGAAGGACGACCGCGAGGCGCTCGCCCCGCACTTCCTGCTGACCAACCGGCCCGTCCTCGCCGTGGTGAACGTCGGCGAGAACGAGCTCGACCGCATCCCCGTGGAGGTGGAGCGCGTGCGCAACGAGATGTGCCCGCCCGGCGTGAACGCCGAGATCGAGGTCATCGGCATGAGCGTGCAGATCGAGGCCGAGGCGGCGCAGCTGGAGGAAGCCGACCGCACCGAGATGCTCGAGGCGCTCGGCCTCGGCGACGGTGCGCTCACCACGATGGTGCGCAGTGCGTACCACCTGCTCGGTCTGCGCACGTACTTCACCACCGGCGAGAAGGAGACCCGCGCATGGACCTTCCGTGCGGGGTCGAAGGCGCCGGAATGCGCCGGGCGAATCCACACCGACTTCCAGCGCGGCTTCATCCGCGCGGAGGTGATCGGTTGCGAGGAACTGCTCGAGATCGGTTCCTGGACGAAGGCGAAGGAACTCGGCAAGGTGCGCCTCGAGGGCAAGGAATACGAGTTCGTCGACGGCGACGTGACCGAGTTCCGTTTCAACGTCTGACGTTCGTGTCCCGCGCCGTGCGCTGCTGCGCCGGCACATCGAGAGTCAGGTGAGCGTCACTTCTTCTTTGACTCCCTGATCACGCGCGCACCCTCCGGGTCGACGAGGATGCCGTGCGTGTTCAGGTTGTGGGAGTGACCGAGCACGTGCAGGGAGTGCGCCGCATGGACGACATCGGTGACGCCCATGCGGTCCTCTGCCCTGTTCACCGACTCCTTCGCGAGCCGCAGGCCCATCGACGACCTGCGCGAGATGCGCACGGCAAGCTCCAGCGTCTCCGCCTCGAGGTCCGCGCGTGGCACGACACGGTTCACCATCCCCAGGGAGCGTGCCTCCTCGGCCGTGATGTCGTCTCCGGTGAAGAGCATCTCCTTCGCGCGGCGGGCACCCACCTCGAACGGGTGGCGGAAGTACTCCACGCCGTTCACGCCGAACGCCACCACGGGGTCGCTGAACAACGCATCGTCCGCGGCGACCACGAGGTCGCACGGCCACACCAGCATCAGGCCACCGGCGATGACGCGGCCCTGCACCTGCGCGATGGTCGGCTTCGGGATGTTGCGCCATCTCTCGCACAGCCCGACGAACACCTCACGCTCGGTCTGCCACCAACCCTCGATGCCGGGCAGGCCGAAACCGCCGCAGCACCCGCGCGGCCCGTCACCGGGAACGACGATGGGCTCGGACAGGTCGTGACCGGCGGAGAAGTCCGGGCCCTCGGCGGCCAGGATGATCACCTTCACCGCGTCGTCTGCGGCGGCACGCGAGAACGCATCGTCGAGCTCGTACAGCAACGCCGAGTTCTGGGCGTTTCGCTTGTCGGCGCGGTCGAGCACGATGCGGGCGACGCCCGGTGCCGGGGATTCCTCACGGATGAAGGTCTGCATGCACAGGACGGTAGCCCTCCCATCGTGGACAATGGAGAGGTGGACGGCACGGCACGCGGCAACAGGGGGACGGGCCTCTCCCCCGTCTGGCTGGTGAGCAAGGGCAACGTGCTTGCATCGGCGAACCTGGCGACGACCCGTCGCGACCGCAGGCGCGGCCTGATCGGCGTGACCGACGTTCACACACCGCTCGTGTTGCGCCCGTGCAACTGGGTGCACTCCGTCGGCATGAAGACAACGATCGACGTGGCATTCGTGGACGCCGACGGCACGGTGCTCCACACGCAGGAACTGCGGCCGATGCGCGTCGCACCTTGGATGCGCGCGGCGGCCTTCGTCATCGAGGCCGCGGCAGGCTCGTTCGAACGCTGGCCGCTGCGCACCGGTGACCTGGTGGAGATCCGCGAACCATGAGCCAATCCGTCACCTCCGTCGTGCACCCCGGTCTGTGGCTCGTCGCCACGCCCATCGGCAACCTCGAGGACATCCCGCCGCGCGCCACGCACGTGCTGCGCACCGCCGACGCGATCTTCTGCGAGGACACCCGGCACAGCGGCTCCCTGCTGAAGCGCATCGGTGTCACGAACGCGAGGCTCGTCGTCGCGAACGACCACACGGAGCATGACGCCATTGAACGGATGCTCGGGTGCCTCGGCCGCGGCGAGACCGTCGCCGTCATCACCGATGCGGGCACGCCGGCGATCAGCGACCCGGGCGAGCGACTGGTGCGCGCTGCGGTCGACGCCGGCTTCCCGGTTCACGCGGTGCCGGGTCCCGCCGCGTTCGTCGTGGCCGCCACCATCAGTGGCCTGCCCACGCAGCGCATCGCGTTCGACGGGTTCCTGCCGCGCAGCGGCGCGGAACGGCGCAACGCCATCACGGAGATCGTCCACGAACGACGCACGACGGTGATCTACGAGGCGCCGCACCGCGTCGTGAAGACGGTCGAGGACCTGCGTGCGGCGTGCGGGGACGGACGGCGCATCGCGATCGCACGGGAACTCACGAAGATGCACGAGACCGTGTGGCGCGGCACGCTCGCCGAGGCGGTCGACTTCGTGAACTCGGCGGAACCGCGCGGTGAGTATGCGGTCGTCATCGAACCCGCACCTGTCGAATCAACCGACGCCACGGACGAGTCAATCGCCGACGAGCTGCGCGCGCGCATCGCCGCCGGTCTGTCGAAGCGTGACGCTGTCGACGAGGTGACCACCGCACTCGGCGTCGCGCGAAAGCGCGTCTACGACATCAGCATCGCGCTCTGACCCCGTGCGGGCCGTTCGGCCCTACTTCTGCTGTGGAACCTGCGGCGCGAGCGCGATCTGGCGGCTGAGCGCCACGACCTGGCCCTCGCTGTCCCACATCTCGCCGTCCTCTTCCCACATGCCGCCCTGGATGACGCGGCTCGAGAACGCGCATGCGATCGGGCCGGGTGCGGGGATGCCGCGCACGTGCACCGTGAACTCGACGGTGGGCACCCACCCGAGCATGCCGAATCGGTTGAACATCACCGGAGGGAACGCATCGGCCGCGAGCATCAACGAGAGTGTGTCCACGGGTCGGCCGTCCTTGAACGCGAAGTAGCCGCGGCACAGTGCCTGGCCGGTGGGTTCGCCACGGGCGAATCCCGTGTCATCGGGATGGATGCGCATGTCGAGACGCGAGCTGAGCCCCATCGGCGCAGCGCCGGCCTGCGGAGGGGCGGGTGCACGCACCGGGCAGTCGTCGAATGCGGGAATGTCGATGCGGTCCATCGTCACGCTGTGCGGTGGGATCGATGAGTCGATGTCGCCGAACACCCCGAGTGCAGTCGCGATGTCACGACCGTCCTGGGAGAGCGTGCCCGCGACGGTTGCGAAGCGCCTGCCTGCCTTCATCACCTTGGTCGTGGTCACACCGTTTCCGGCGGGACCGGGCGACAGATAGTGCATGGTCACCGAGATCGGGTGCGCGCGACCGCTGGCCTCGCGCATGGCGTTCGCGGCGAGCGAGAGCAGGTAGCCGCCGTTCGCATTCCCGTTGATGTCCCAGCGGTCATGAATGGGCGTTGCGAATGCACCGTCACCCAGCGGTGTCAGCGTCGTGGCTTCGTCGAACTCAAAAGGCATCCGAACGACAGTAGGTGCGGGAATGACACGGGAACGAGCCATGACGACGGCGGACACGAAAAGTGGGCACGGTGCCGTCGACCCCACCCCGTAGCCTGTCGGGGTGGGCAAGTACTACCTCACCACTCCGATCTATTACGTGAACGCGAAGCCGCACCTCGGCCACGCGTACACCACGATCGTGAGTGACGCGCTCGCCCGCTGGCACCGCATGCTCGGCGACGACGTCTACTTCCTCACCGGCACCGACGAACACGGCCTGAAGATCCAGCAGGCGGCCGACGCCGCGGGCACCAGCCCGAAGGAGTTCGCCGACAGCATCGCACCGCTCTTCCAGCAGGCATGGCAGCGCCTCAACATCTCGAACGACGACTTCATCCGCACCACCGAGCAGCGCCACCGCGTCGGCGTGCAGAAGCTGCTCCAGGCCTGTTACGACGCCGGCGACATCGAACTCGACACCTACAGCGGTCTCTACTGCGTGGCCTGCGAGGCCTACTACGTGGAGGACGACCTCGACGGCGGGAACTGCCCCATCCACAAGAAGCCGGTCGAGCACGTGGAGGA
>JBEDDY010000132.1:0-3988 GCA_041176025.1 Actinomycetota bacterium
GAAGATGTACGCAGGCGCCGCCGACCTCGACCACTACGCGCACTTCCTGCAGACCCTCCTGTACCCGCTGGCCCCCAAGGGATGGGTCCTGTGGATCCTGCGCGGCGGGCTGATCTCGATGCTGGCCCTCCACCTGCATGCCGCCTATTCGTTGACGGTGCTGAACCGCCAGGCCCGGCCGGTGAAGTACCAGAGCTCCCGCGACTACCAGATCGCCAATTTCGCGAGCCGCACGATGCGCCTGTCGGGCATCGTCATCCTCGCCTTCGTCGTGTGGCACCTGCTCGACCTCACGTTCGGCGTGGTGAACTCGCACGTCGGCGAGATGATCAGCCACCCCGGCGACGAAGAGGCCGTGAAGTCGGTGTACGCAAGCGTGGTGCACTCCTTCGACCGCACACCCGTCGCGCTCTTCTACGTCGTGGCGAACATCCTGCTCGGCATCCACCTCTTCCACGGCGCCTGGAGCATCTTCCAGTCGTTCGGCTGGAACAACCCGCGCTTCAACAAGTGGCGTCGTGCGTTCGCCACCGGTTTCGCCACCGTCATCGTGGTCGGCAACGTCTCGTTCCCCGTGGCCGTCATGGCCGGCATCGTCAAGTAACCCGAGAGAGTTAAAGGTAAGTCACATGAGCCTCACACAGGACCTTCTCGCGAAGAACACCGTCCAGCTGAACTCCAAGATCCCCGCAGGGGCGATGTCGGAGAAGTGGGACAACTACAAGTCCGACATGAAGTTGGTCAACCCGAACAACAAGCGCAAGTTCAAGGTCATCGTCGTCGGCACCGGCCTCGCCGGTGCGTCGGCCGCGGCCACTCTCGCCGAGCTCGGTTACCAGGTGGACGCCTTCACCTTCCATGACTCCGCACGGCGTGCGCACTCGATCGCCGCGCAGGGCGGCATCAACGCGGCCAAGAATTACAAGGGTGACGGTGACTCCGTCCACCGCCTGTTCTACGACACCGTCAAGGGCGGCGACTTCCGCGCCCGCGAGGCCAACGTGCACCGCCTCGCGCAGGTGTCCGTGAACATCATCGACCAGATGGTCGCCCAGGGCGTGCCGTTCGCACGCGAGTACGGCGGTCTGCTCGACAACCGCTCGTTCGGCGGTGCCCAGGTGAGCCGCACGTTCTACGCCCGCGGCCAGACGGGCCAGCAGTTGCTGCTCGGCGCGTACCAGCAGTTCTCGCGCCAGGTCGGGCTCGGCGGCATCCGCCTGTTCAACCGCACCGAGTTCGTCGACGTCGTCACGGTCGACGGCCGTGCCGCCGGAATCGTCGTGCGCGACCTCATCACCGGTGAGATCTCGTCGCACGCTGCGCACGCCGTCGTCCTCGCCACCGGCGGCTACGGCAACGTGTTCTTCCTGTCCACGAACGCGATGGCGTGCAATGTCACCGCCGCATGGCGCGCGCACCGCAAGGGCGCCCTGTTCGCGAACCCCTGCTACACGCAGATTCACCCGACATGCATCCCGCAGAGCGACGAGTCGCAGTCGAAGCTGACTCTCATGTCGGAATCGCTGCGCAACGACGGCCGCGTGTGGGTGCCGACGAACCCGGACGAGACGCGCCCCGCGCACCTCGTCCCCGAGTCGGAGCGTGACTACTACCTGGAGCGCCTGTACCCGTCGTTCGGCAACCTGGCACCGCGTGACATCTCGTCGCGCGCCGCCAAGCGCGCCGTCGACAAGGGCCTCGGCGTCGGGCCGCAGAAGAACGGCGTGTACCTCGACTTCGCCGACGCGATCAACCGTCTCGGGAAGGACGTCGTGGCCGAGCGCTACGGCAACCTCTTCGAGATGTACGAGCGCATCGCGGGCGAGAACCCGTACGAGCAGCCCATGCGCATCTACCCGGCCAGCCACTACACGATGGGCGGCCTGTGGGTGGACTACGAACTGCAGACGAACATCCCCGGCCTGTACGCCGCGGGCGAGGCGAACTTCTCCGACCACGGTGCGAACCGTCTCGGCGCGTCCGCCCTCATGCAGGGTCTGTCGGACGGTTACTTCGTCCTCCCGTACACGATCGGCAACGAACTGGCGCCGATGCTGAACAAGGCGGTGCCCGGAACCGATCACCCCGAGTTCAAGAAGGCAGAGGAAGACGCGCGCAACCGCTACAACGGCTACCTCGCCGTCAACGGCACGAAGTCGCCCGATTTCTTCCATCGTGAGCTCGGCAAGATCATCTGGGACTACTGCGGCATGGAGCGCACGCAGCAGGGCCTCGAGAAGGCCCTCAGTGAGATCCCGGCCCTGTACGAGGAGTTCCAGAAGGACCTGAAGGTCACCGGTGACGCCACCAGCCTGAACCAGACGCTGGAGAAGGCCGGCCGCGTGGACGACTTCTTCCAGCTGGGGATGCTGATGTGCCGCGACGCACTAGAGCGCAACGAGAGCTGTGGCGGTCACTTCCGCGCCGAGTACCAGACCGATGACGGCGAGGCCCTCCGCGACGACGACAACTACTGCCACGTCTCTGCATGGCAGTGGGGCGGCGACCCGATGAAGCCGAACCTCAACGTCGAACCCCTGGAGTTCGAGGAAGTCCACCTTGCAACGAGGAGCTACAAGTGAGCAACCATCTCGAGAACATCACGCTGCGCATCTGGCGCCAGGCCGGACCGAACGCCAAGGGGCACTTCGAGGAGCACAAGATCGACCGCATCACCGATGAGGCGTCGTTCCTCGAGATGCTCGACATCCTGAACGACAACCTCGTGCACGCCGGCAAGGAAGCAGTCGTCTTCGACCACGACTGCCGCGAGGGAATCTGCGGCACGTGTTCGCTGATGATCGACGGCCAGGCCCACGGCCCGGCCAAGGCAACGGCCACGTGCCAGCTGCACATGCGCAAGTTCAAGAGCGGTGACGTCATCACCATCGAGCCCTGGCGCGCGTCGGCCTTCCCGATCATCAAGGACCTCATGGTCGACCGTTCTGCGTTCGACCGCATCATCGAGTCCGGTGGATTCATCACCGCTGACACCGGCGGCGCTCCCGACGCGAACCTCATCCCCATCGCCAAGACCATCGCTGACGCAGCCATGGACTCTGCCGAGTGCATCGGTTGCGGTGCGTGCGTTGCGGCGTGCCCGAACGGCGCGGCGAACCTGTTCACGGCGGCCAAGGTCTCGCACCTGAACCGCCTGCCGCAGGGCCAGGCCGAGCGTTTCAGCCGCGTCGAGGCGATGGTCGAAACCATGGACGAGTACTTCGGTTCCTGCACCAACCACGGCGAGTGCGAGGCGGCGTGCCCGAAGGAGATCTCGATCGACGTGATCGCCCTCATGCACAAGGACTACCGAAAGGCGAAGTTCGCGAACCGCAAGGACCTCGCGCGCCAGTAGGACTGCGGCGGTCAACTCATGGGCGGCAAGCAGTTCAGCTGCGTCATCTGCAACGACCCGTTCCTCCGCGAGACGCGGGGGCCGGTCATCACCTGCCAGAAGGACGAGTGCAAGTACCTGAACAGCCGCGTCACGAGGATGAACGCGAGCCGCAAGCAGCGCGGCCTCGGCCGGGCGTGCGGGCGTTGCGGCACTGACCTCCCGACCGCCGGCCAGAGTCACTACTGCGAGACCTGGTGCGGCCCGTTCAGGCGCACCGTGGCACGCCGGGGCCGCCCGCCGGCAGGCGCACCGCCGGAGCCGAAGGGGCCGAAGCCGAAGCGCGGCAGGCCGGCCACGAAGGTGCTCGGCATGGACGTCTCCGTGCTGCCGGAGCCGCACCGCACGATCGTGAAGATGCGGTTCGGCAACCCGGGCGAGATCCCCATGACGATCGAGGCGGTGGCCGAGTCGCTCGGGCTCGCCCCGGTCGACGTGGTGGGCATGGAGACCGAGGCCCTGGAGGCGATGGGCAACAACGCGCGCGGCGTCAACGCCAAGCGCTGGCGCTACTCCTGACGCGCCGGCTCAGGCCCTCTCGAAGCAGTAGCCCGTGGCCGGGTTGAACCCGACCGCGCGCAGGTACGCAACGAG
>JBEDDY010000133.1:0-4117 GCA_041176025.1 Actinomycetota bacterium
CGAGAATGTTCGCCGTGCGGTTGGCTATCGCCTCGGCATCCACGTCGACCACGGCGCGCACCCCGGCAAGCCGCGTTTCCTCGATCTCCCCCGCTACCTGGGCCTGAATGGACAACAAACCCTTGCTGATCCCGTCCACCACCTCTGGCAGCCAGCGGTTCTGAAGCTCGAGCTTCACCGAACGGTGAAGGGACTCACCGTCGACGATTGAGTTTGATGAGGCCCTGTCGCTGTCTGCGGTGCGCACGTGATAGCGCGCGAGCACACGCTCCTCGAACAGGAAGCCGCCCGCCCGCACGGCCCGGAGATTGAACTCCCAGTCGCCTAGGACCGGCAGCGACGCATCGAAATACCCGACTTCTTCGAGAATCGAGCGCCGGAAGAGAGCCGCTATCGGCGGGAACGTGTTCGCTCCGACCATGCCCCGGTATGTCAGGCGGCCTGGATTCAACCAGAAGGATTCCTCCCTCACCGGCCACACCTTGTTCCCCTTCATCGTCTCGATCACCTTCGTGAGGGACGTCACAACGGCAGCCGAAGACGGGGATGACTCAAGCCGCGCGACCGTCACGGAGAGAAAGTCAGGGTTCCACGCATCGTCATCATCGTGAATCGCGAAGAAATCGGACCTCGATGAGCGAAGACCTTCATTGGAGGCGTTCTCCATCCCGGTCCGTTCAGGCAAATGAAGAACAGTGATGGCGCCCGAACCTGTCGTTCGGCGGGCCACATCGACCACTCCGTCGACGACGACGGGATTACCCCCGTTGTTGACGATGACCAGCTCCCAGTCACGGAAGGTTTGCTGCTGGACACTGGCGATGGCCCGGGCCAGGAGGACCGGACGTTCGTACGTCCGCATGATGACAGCAACCTTCATAACGATGGGATCAGGCTACTTGTGCAGCAAGGGTCGCGGTGCCGACCGGGCATCGATCAGCTCTGGAGGAGAGCGTCCAGGACCGCCGTGCGCGACCGATTGGTCGTCGCGATGCATGAGTCAGGAATGTCCTGCGTGAACTGAACGTCCAGCGCCTCGAGGCGGTCGAGCAATTCGGGCAGGCGATCGACACATGCTCCCGGCATGTCATGCAGCACCATCACGGTGTGCTCCATGGACTGAACGTGTGACAGGGCGGTGTCGACCCAACCGGTTGGATCGTCCCAATCATGGGGCACCGAGTTCCACAGCACGGTGCGGTAGCCGCCGTCGACGAGCCGCTGCACTGCATGGTTGCCCAACAGCCGATGATCGAGGGCACCGCCATTGCCGAACGGACGGAACAGCGGTGGTGACCCCCGGAGTCCGTCGAGCATCGACTCACACTCATCGATCTCCGCATCGATCTTCATGGGATCAGCGAGCTCACCCAGGGCGACGGAATGGGTGGCACTGTGGTTCCCGATCAGATGACCAGCGCCAACCGCACTCTCGGCGAGGGCCCGAGCCCCGGTCCGCGCAAGAGAACGACCCACAACAAAGAAGGTGGCGAGGATGCTCCGACGGCCCAACTCATCAAGCACACGGTCGGTCATTCCGACATACGGCCCGTTGTCAAATGTCAGCGAGACCAATCGGCGACCCATTTCCAAATGGTATCCACCGGAACGGTCGTCCGAGAGACGAGCCAACTGTTGGTGGAGCTGAGGGGAATTGAACCCCTGACCTCTTGCATGCCATGCAAGCGCTCTGCCAACTGAGCTACAGCCCCGAAACGGGACTCCTCACCTTACCAATGGTGCCCGGAATTACGACAGTTCCGCCGCGGCCCAGTCCAGGGGCTCGACGTCCTTGTACAGCCGTTCGATCTCGTAGAACCGGCGAGTTTCCTCGCTGAACACGTGCACCACGACGTCGCCGTAGTCCACCAGCACCCACTGCTGCTCGCGCACGCCCTCGCTGCGCAACGGACCCCGGCCGACCGCCTCGCGGACCTGCGTCAGCACGGCATCGGTGATGGCCCGCACCTGTCTCGGGTTCGACGCGCTCGCCACCACGAAGTACTCGGTGACCGCGAGGACGTCGCCCACGGGCAGCACCGCAATGTCGGTTGCCTGCTTGTCGTCGCATGCCCGGGCACACAAGACCGCCAGGTCATGGGAGGAAACGTCAATTGTCATTCAGGGCACCGTCGATGTCGTTGTGGTGGCGATCGTCTGACCGCCCGGACTGCCGATGAAGTTCCGGAAGTCCTCGCCCAGCACGATACGGGCGTTCACACCCTCGATGACCTCCTCGGTGGACGTGAACTGCATCTCGCCCATCAGCGTCGTGTAACCCTGCACATCGTTGCGGATTGCGTCATCGCTGTAGAAGACCTGGGTCTCCTTCAATGGCGCCGCATCGACCGTTCGCACGACCACCACGTTCGCGCCGACGTACGCAAGACGCAGCACGGCCTGGCGAACCAACTGCGGGTCATCGAACGGGGTGTCGATCATCACCGCGATGCTGTTCGACACGAGTGCGATCGCACTGGGGGCGACACTGGCCATCACCATGATGGCCTCACCGCCGTCGAGCTCGTACAGATCGGCGTTGTTCGGGTTCCTCGCGGCGTCGGTGAGCAGGGTGCCCGAGAGTTGCCACACCTGCACGCGTCCCCGCAGCAGCGACTCGACGTAACCCAGCATGTCGGTCGGCTCTTCGACACTGCCGTAGTCGGGACTGTCCACGGTGGTCGTCGATCCGGCCCCGGCCGGTGCGGTCGTCGCCGCGCCGGCGATTGCGGTCCACAGTTCCTTCACGTTCGGGAGCCGGGTCGATTCCGCAACCCCGGTCTGCGACGACGCCAGCGACGTGGCTATCTGCATCGGCGACAGGGACTGCTGCCCTGCGGGCACGACCTGCACGGACACATCATCGGCCGCAGTGTCGAGCACAGGTGCCGGGAGATTCACGTCACGATTTCCGATCGACCCGATGACGGCGGCAAGTTCGGCACCGGTGAGGTCGTCGGCAAAGTTGAACGACACGTTCAGCAGCCCCTCCACATCGGCGCGGAGTGCGGGGAGACCGCCGGACACGTAGGAGTCAGCGATCCGGTGGATGGTGCCGCTCTTCGGGATCTCGGCGTTCGCCCCCACGGGGACCGACACGATGCTGCCGCCGTTGCCCGAAGGGTCAAGGGCAATGATCGCAAGTGACGCCACCTCGTTGCGGGTGTTCGTGACGGCGAGCATGGCCGTCGAGGTCACGGGGATACGGGTGGTCGGTGAATCGTCGACACTGTTCCCGCCCTTCTCGTTCAGCAACTTGTTGGAACCCACCACCACTCCGGCGGGCAGGACCGCCAGCGCGAGCGCACCCGTGACAACCGCGGTGATTGCGCGCCGGCGTCGGCGTGCGGGGATGGCGCTCACCGATGGGCCCCGTACAGGCCGTTCGCCGCGATGATGCCGGCGACTGCGGAGGTGACCTGCGAAGTGACGTCGCGTCCGGCAGAGACGTCGGCGCGCACGGACGTGCTGGAGACGTCGACCGGCGACATGTGAACGAACTCGACCCTTGCCGCGCCGGCGGGCACGACGTGTTCTTCATGGTCGCGGTTCACGACAACGAGCGTAGAGAGAGATGCCACTTCCTCGTGACGATGCCATGTGTGAAATCGACGTGCGGTGTCCGCACCGAGGATCAGGTACAGGTCGGCGCCGGGCGACTCGTGATGAATCTCCTCGAGCGTGTCCACCGAGTATGTGATTCCACCTCGCCTCAACTCCCGGTCGTCCACGCCGATGCCCGAGGTCTCGCCTACAAGGGCCCTCACCATCGCCAGGCGAAGCTCCGGGGCCGTCACGGCCCGTCCGCCCTCGGACTTCTGCCAGGGGTCGTGGGCGGGCAGGAAGTCGACTCTGTCCAGCCCCAGGGCCTCCAGAACGGCCCGAGCGGCCGCCAGATGGCCGACATGGGGTGGGTCGAAGGTTCCCCCGAGCAGCCCCAGGCGCAGGTGCGCGGGGCGGGTCCGGGGGTCAGAGGGCACTTTTTGAGTGTAGGTGGAGGGCTTGGGACATTTCTGGCGAAGGTTGGAATTAGGGCTAGCGCGCGGTACCACCCGTCTGTTAAGGTCTCTATTCCCCCCGAACGAGGACCGCCCCCCGCGTTCACCCCCATATGTGC
>JBEDDY010000134.1:0-12649 GCA_041176025.1 Actinomycetota bacterium
CGAACACGAGCAATGCCCCGACCCGGTCGCACTCCGCGCGCAGACCGGCGAGGAAACCGGGTGCGGGTGCCACGACACCCATGTTGGCCGCGACGGGTTCGACGAAGACGGCCGCGACGTCGTCATCAAGGGTCGGCACCTCGTTGTACGGGAGCACCCATGTGTTCGCGACGGCCTCCTCGGGGACACCGGCCGTGCCGGGGAGACCCAGCGTGGCGAGTCCGCTGCCTCCCGCGGCGAGCAACGCGTCGGTTGCGCCGTGGAAGTTGCCGTGGAACGTGACGATGCGCTTGCGACCCGTCACGCCGCGCGCGAGTCGCACCGCGGTGCTCGTCGCCTCGGTGCCGCTGTTCATGAACCGCACCCGTTCGCAGGACGGCACACGCTCGCGGATCGCCTCGGCCAGCTTCATTTCCCGCGGTGTCGGAGCGCCGTAGGACGTCCCGTCACCTGCTGCCGTGCGGATTGCCTCGGTGACCTTCGGGTGAGCGTGACCGAGGATGATCGCGCCGTAGCTCTGCACGAGATCGATCAGTTCGTTCCCCTCGACGTCCCACACACGCGCACCCTCGGCGCGCGACACGATGTACGGACGGCCGCCGACCGAACGGAACGCACGGATCGACGAGTTCACGCCGCCGGGGATGGCAAGCGCGGACCGCTCGAAGACCGCATCGTTCGACGGCATGCCGAGACCGCGGCAGACCGTGGCCGTGCAACCGGCCTTCGCGCACGCGGCTGCATCACAGAACGGGATCGACTGCGCCATGACGGTCAACGGTTCGACAGTTCCGCGAACCAGCGCGCGAAGTACGTGAGAATGATGTCGGCGCCCGCACGCTTCACCGCGGTGAGCTGCTCCAGTGCGACGACGTCGTGATCGATCCAGCCGTTCGCCGCAGCAGCCTTGATCATGGCGTACTCACCACTGACGTGGTACGCCGCCACGGGCAGGTCCGTGATGCCGCGCACCTGCGAGATCACGTCGAGGTACGTGACGGCCGGCTTCACCATGACGATGTCGGCACCCTGTTCGATGTCCTCGCGCACCTCGCGCAGGCTCTCGCGCACGTTGCGCCAGTCCTGCTGGTACCCCTTGCGGTCCCCGCCGCCGGCGATCTGCACGTCGACTGCGTCGCGGAACGGCCCGTACAGGCCTGATGCGTACTTGGCGGAGTAGGCCATGATCGCGACGTCGTTGTGGCCGGCGCCGTCGAGTGCGGCACGGATCGCACCCACCTGGCCGTCCATCATCCCGCTGGGTGCCACGACGTGCGCGCCCGCATTCGCCTGTGCGACGGCCGCACGGCAGTAGACGTCGAGCGTCAGGTCGTTGTCGACATTCCCGTTCTTGTCGAGCACGCCGCAATGTCCGTGCGACGTGTACTCGTCGACGCAGAGGTCGGACATGATGACGAGGTCGTCCCCGTGCTCGGCGCGCAGGCGGGCGAGTGCCCGCTGGGCGATGCCGTCCGGGTCGTGCGCACCGCTGCCGGTCTCGTCCTTCGTGGCGGGGACCCCGAACAGGATGACGCTGCGGATGCCGAGACCGACGAGCCCGCGCACCTCCTCCGAGAGCGAATCGAGCGTGTGCTGTTCCACGCCGGGGAGCGAGCCGATCGGTTGGGGGCCGGTGATCCCCTCGCGCACGAACAGCGGGGCCACGAGGTCGCTCGTGTGCAGGCGGGTCTCTGCCACCAGGTCACGGAGTGCGGGGGACGTCCGCAGGCGGCGGGGGCGCGAGACGGGGAAAGTCACGCCCCGATGCTATTGGCGGCAGCCTCGATCAACGCCCCGAGGGACTGTTCGGGGGCGGTCGCGGTCACCGTGATGCCCAGTCTCTCGGCGACTTTCGTGGTGGACGGCCCGATGCTCGCCACGACGGGGGGCGTCGTCACACCGAACGCATCGACCCACGCGGTCGCGGCGCTTCCCGATGCGAGCAGGAGGACATCGGACCGCAGGGCCGTCTCCATCATCTCGGCGGTCGGGCGGAGCTGCACGGTGCGGTACGCCACGACCCTGGTGACGGACCAACCCTTCGCCGTGAGTGCCGTCGACAATTCGTCATCGGCGAGGTTCCCCTGCACGACGAGCACGGAACCCGGCCCCTGCGGGAACTCCCCGGCGAGAACGGAGGACCTCGCGGGTTCGGCGACCAGCCGGACGCTCGTCTGCAGCGACTGCGCCGTCGCCTGGCCGACTGCCGCGAACTGCGGGAACCGTTCGTTGTCACCTGCGGCGAGCGCCGCGGAGACGAACGGCGCCACTCGGTCGGCCCCGTTGGTGGAGGTCACGACGACCCAGTCGAACTCGTGGAGACGCTGCAGCATCCCGTCACGGTCACGACCGTCGTCCTCGGGTTCCTCGATCGCGATGAGCGGCACCTCGATCACCGTTGCGCCGCGCGCCTCGAGAAGCATCCGCAGCGACGCGTTCTGTGATGCCGACCTGGTGATCACGACGGACCTGCCGTCGAGCACGTCACTCATCGGGTGATTCACCGGCCAGGATCCTGCGGCACTGCACCGCCGTGGCGACACCGACGATGCGATGGTCGTCGGCGTCCGCGATGTGGCCGACCAACTGCACACTGTCCGTGTCGTTGGCCATGAACGCACGGAACGTGCCGTCGGTGTCCATGTGGGCGGCAACGGGCAGCGAGCACCCCGCACCGAGTTCGAGGAGGAACGCGCGCTCGGCCTCCACCGCGCGCCTGGTGTCCGCATGGTCGATGGCCGACACCGCCGCAATGGTCGCTGCGTCGTCGGACCGGGTCTCGACGGCAACGCAGCCCTGGCCCACCATCGGCACCGCAGTGTCGAGATCGAGCACCTGTGCGATGCGGTCCGTGAGGCCGAGGATGTCCAGCGCGGCCTGCGCCATCACGATGGACCCGTTCTCGGGCAGTTTCGACAGCCGTGTCTGGATGTTCCCGCGCAGCTCGACGAAATTCAGGTCGGGTCTGATGCGGGACAACTGGGCCCTGCGGCGAACCGACCCGGTGGCGACGGTGGCACCGTGGCCGAGTTCGTCGAGTGACTTCCCGACGAGAACGTCGTTCGGTGAACGGCGCTCGGTGAACGCAGCGATGAACAACCCGGCTGCCTGTTGCGACGGGAGATCCTTCGCGCTGTGCACGGCGACATCGGCACGTCCGTCGAGCACCGCGCGCTGCACCTCCTTCACGAAGATGCCCTGGCCGCCCATCTGGTGCAACGGCGTGGACTGGTTCACGTCGCCCTGGGTCTCGATGAACACGTACTCCACCGCAACGCCGGGATTCGCCGACTCGAGAGCCGCACCGACGGCCTCGGCCTGGGTGCGCGCCTGGGCGCTGCCCCGTGTTGCGATGCGGATGGTCTGCATACTGCGTGTCAGTGCAGGTTAAACAAATCGCGGACCGCCGCGGAGAGACGCTCCCCCTGGGCACTGCCCGCCGCCTCGCGCAGGCTCACCGACGGGTTGTGCAGCAACTTGGCGACGATGCCCCGCGTGATCGTCTCCACGGTCTCGCGCTGTTCCTCGGTGAAGTCGGCCATGCGCCCGGAGAGACGCTCGATCTCGGCGGCGCGGATCGCATCGACGGCCTCGCGCAACTGCGAGATCAACGGCGCGGCCTGGCGCTGCGCCTGTTCCAGCACGAAGCGTTCCGTCTCCTCGCCCACGATGGAACGCACCTGGTCGACCTCGGCGGCACGCTTCTCCATGCCACGGTTGGCCCATTCCTTCAGGTGGTCGAGGTCACGAAGCGTGACACCGTCGATGTTCCCGACGGCCGGGTCGACGTCGCGCGGCAGCGCGATGTCGACGATCAGGAGCGGCGAGTCGATCCCCTTGCGGGCGGTGCGCACCATGGATGCGGTCAGGATGGCCGACCCGGAGCCGGTGCACGACACGATGACGTCGGCCGCTGACACCTCGGTCTCCAGGTTCTCGAAATGCGACAGGCGTGCGCCGACCTTGTCGGCGAGTGCCTCCCCGCGCGACGCGGTGCGGTTGATGACGGCGACCGAGCCCGAGCCGGCGCGCGACAACGCGGTGGCGACACCCTCACCCATCTCGCCCGCGCCGACCACCAGCACGTGCTTGCCCTCGAGCGTGCCGAGGATGTCATGCGCCATCTCGACGGCTGCATGCGACACGGACGCGGTGGACCTGCTGATGCCGGTCTCGGTGCGGGCACGCTTGCCCACCTCGAGCGCGTAGCGGAAGAGCAGGTTCAGCGAGCTGCGCGAGACACCCTCTGCCATCGCGCGTTCCCATGCGTCGCGCACCTGGCCGATGACCTCCACCTCGCCGAGAACCGCCGAGTCGAGACCTGCCGCCACCTCGAACAGGTGGGAGATGGCCGCCTCGTCGTGCTGGCTGAACAGATGCGGCGTGACGTCCTCGCTCGGCAGACCGCTGGTCTCGCAGAAGAAGTCGCGGATGTCGTCGTACGCGCCGTGGAAACGCTCGGCGACGGCGTACACCTCGGTGCGGTTGCAGGTGGAGAGCACCACGACCTCGCGGATGTCGTCACGGACGCTGAGGCTGTGCAGTGCCTTCGGCATCGCGGAGTCGGCAATCGTCATCTTCTCCAGCAGGTTCACCGGCGACGTGCGGTGATTGATGCCGATGACGACGATGGACACGGGAAAACCCTAGGCACTCACGGGGGTGTTCCGGCCACCAGAGGAGTTGCCCTCGGCACGGCACTGCTCGTAGTAGCTCAGAATCTGCAGTTCCAGGGCCAGATCGACCTTGCGTACGTTGACCCCGCGGGGCACCGCGAGAACGGTGGGGGCGAAGTTCAGGATGGACCCGATGCCGGCCTTCACGAGGGCATCCGCCGCCTCCTGCGCCTGCCCGGCCGGCGTGGCCACGATGCCGATGCTGACGCCCTTCGCCTGCGCGATCTGCTGCAGTTCGTCCGCGTGCCTCACGCGCACCCCTCCGACGACGGTGCCGATCTTCGTCTCGTCCTTGTCGACGATTCCGACGATGTGGAAACCGCGCTCGGTGATGCCGGCGTAGTTGGCGAGCGCCTGCCCCAGGTTGCCCGCGCCCACGATGAGGACCGGCCACGACTGGTTGAGACCGAGCTCGCGCTGGATCTGGTACGTCAGGTACTGGACGTCGTACCCGACACCGCGGGTCCCGTACGTGCCGAGGTACGAGAGGTCCTTGCGCACCTTCGCTGCGTTCACACCGGCCAGCTCTGCGAGCTGGTCACTGGAGATCTGCGTGGAGCCATCCGCCGCGAGGTCCGTGAGGATGCGCAGGTAGATGGGAAGTCGGCCGACGGCGGCTTCGGGGATTCGGCGGCGGGGGGAGTCCGTCATATGTGAAGACAACGCTATTGCGTTCGACCCTCGCGCGGAAACTCCGTGGCACCCCGCCTAGCCTTTCCTGCCGTGACATTGAACACCGCGCTCGCAGCCGGGTCCGGAGTCGTGTCCCTGGCGTTCGGGTTGAGCACCCTCGACAGGTGGCTCCGCCGCAGGAGAGCACACGAGCTGGCCTGGACGGTGGCGATGGGTCTCTTCTTCGTGGCAGCCATGAGTCTGTGGTGGGCGGAAGCGCGCGGGTGGAGCACCATGTCGTTCCGGATGTTCTTCGCGTTCGGCGCGGTGGTCAACGTCCCCTGGCTCGGCCTCGGCACCGTGTACCTGCTCGCCGGCAGGCGCGCAGGTGACATCACGATGCGTTCGTTGCTCGTGTTCACCGGGTTTGCCCTGGGGGTGGTGTTCACCGCCCCGCTCCACGGTGCGATCGACCCGCACGTCATGCCGACGGGCAAGGAGCACTTCGATGCCCTGCCACGCATTCTCGCAGCGGTCGGTTCCGCCGTGCCCGCAGTGGTCATCTTCGCCGGGGCCGCATGGTCCGCATGGCGGGTGATGCGCGGTTCCACCCCCGCGGTCACCGCATCGGCCACGCGGAACGTGTTCTCGCCGCGCAGGCTCGCACTCGGCAACGTGCTGATCGCCCTTGGCGCGATGATCCTGTCGGCGAGCGGCACGTTCTCCGGGCGTCTCGGTGCTGACCGATCGTTCGCGGTGACCCTCGCCCTGGGGATCACGGTCCTCTTTGCCGGGTTCCTGGTGGCGAGCAACGCCACGACGACACCGCGGGTTCAGCGCAGGGCGTAACGCTGCAGCTTGCCCGTCATGTTGCGCGGCACCTGGTCCACGAACAGCACCTTCGACGGGCACTTGTAGCGCGCGAGGTTCCGGCGGCAGTGGTCGACCACCGCGTCCTCGTCGAGATGCGTCCCCGGTGCGAGCACGACGTAGGCACGCACCGCCTCCCCGGTGTGCGGGTGGGCGGTGCCGACGACAGCCGCGTCGACGATGTCGGGGTGCGACTTCAGCACGTCCTCGACCTCGGCGGGGAAGACGTTGAACCCCGACACGATGATGAGGTCCTTCGCGCGGTCCACCATGAAGATGTTCCCGCTCTCGTCCACGACGGCGATGTCCCCGGTCTTCAGCCAGCCGTCGGCCGTGAGCACACGGCCGGTTGCCTCGGGATCGTTCAGGTAACCGGAGAACACGTTCGGTCCCTTCACCCAGATCTCGCCGCTGTCACCGACGAATGCGTCGTCGCCGTTCTCGTCGACGATGCGCACCTGCACCCCGTTGATCGGACGGCCGATCGACCCGGGGGTGAACGGCATGTCGATCGCGGTGGTCACCACGGGTGATGCCTCCGTGAGCCCGTAGCCCTCGAGAACCTGGATGCCGAACCGCGCACTCAGCGAATGGATCGTCTGTTCCGGCAGCTTGGCCGCACCGGAGAGCGCGAGACGCACGGAATCGAATGCCGACGCATCGACGTCGATCAGCTGGTTCAGCGCCATCCACACGCTCGGTGAACCGAGCATGACGGTGATGCCACGCTCGTGGATCGTCTCGATGGTGCTCACCGGGTCGAAGCGCTGCACGAGAACGATGCGGGCGCCGGACGCGAGCGTGGTGCACAGCATGACGTTCAAACCGAAGATGTGGTACATCGGCAGCACGCCGAAGGTGACGTCGGCGGGGGTCATGTGCTCGGCATCCATCGATTGCCCGATGTTCGACATGAGATTGCCATGGCTCAGCACGGCGGCCTTCGGGGAGCCGGCGGTTCCGCTGGTGAACATGTACGCCGCCGGTGCCGAGGAATCGACGTCGACGACGGGTGCAGAGTCGTCGGTGGCGAACACCTCGTCGAGCGTGTGGGCACCCTCGATCCCGTGGCCCTCCGTGGCGAGAACGGTGCGCACCGCACGGCGCGTGTCACTGGTGATGCCCGACCATGTGGCCATCGCCGCGGGTTCGATCACCACGACCGCAGGCTGCACGACGATGAGTTCCTTCTCGATCTCGGGCGCGGGACTGGTGGGGTTCAGCGGCGCCGCGACGGCGCCGATCCCGACAGTGGCAAGGTACGAGACCACGAAGTACGGGGTGTTGCTGCAGAGCAACGCCACGCACTCCCCCTTCTGCACCCCGAGCCTCAGGAACTCGGCACGCAGTGCCGCAACCTGGCTGCGGAGCTGGCCGTACGTGGTCTCCCGTCCGTGACTGACGAGCGCAACGGACGGTTCCGGGTGGGAGTCGATGATGCGCGCGATGTTCACGGTCAGCCCAGCATCAGGAGGTTGACGATGCCGGCCACGAGGATCACCCCGAGAAGCAGGGCGATCGTCAATGTCGTTGCGGGACGCATGGGAACGAGCCTAATGACCCGCGGGGCGCAGGTTGACCGGTGTCGTCGCACCGTCATCGCCGGCAAAGAGATGGACGGCGTCGCCCGCCTGCAATCGGAGGGCTTCCGCCGCCGACCCGCGGTCCACCGCCAGTGCGACCATCCCGTACGAATCGACAACCGCGCCGATGGCGCCCTCGGCAATGGCGGCGAAGTGGCTCTCCAGGCGGGCGCTGCGCACGTCGTCACCGACGACCACGCGCAGCACCGGGCCGAAGTGCACGAGGTCCTCGGGTCCGACGTTCATCTGGCAGTTGCCGTAGTGGTCCACCCATGTGACCTCGCACCGCAGACCCTCACCGTGTGCGGGGTGCGTCTCCTTCGACGGCAGAGGGACAAGGCCCGGCATCAGCGTGGCGATGTCGACCTCCTCCCCGACCTCCTCGATCGCACCACCGTTGCACAGGAAGGCGGCGACCGGCCCGAAGATGTCACGACCCGCGAAGGTCGTGCCCGGTGCCTCGAGGTGGAGCTCGGTGTTCGTGAGGAGAAACGCCCGTTCGGCACCGCCCGCCATCGACGCAGCCGATGACAGCAACCCGTTGTCGGGCCCGATCAGCACGCCGTTGCCGCCGGCAACCTCGATCGCGACGGCCTTGCGCGACGAACCGACTCCGGGGTCGACGACGGCGACGATCACGCCTGCCGGCACGTACTGGATCGCACGCGCGAGAGCGAGTGACCCCCAGCGCACGTCGAACGGCGGCACGCCGTGCGTGATGTCGGTGATGCGCGCGTGCGGCGCCATGTCGGTGATCACGCTCTTCAGCACACCGACGAACTCGTCATTCAGTCCGTAATCAGTGAGCAGTGCGACGTGGTTGTGCATGTGGTTCACGATAAGGCTTCGACTCCGCGTGACTGACGGTGACGGATCGTGTCAACGCACGAACCTCACCGGAGAAAACGAAAAGGGCCGGTGCCAACCCCCCGACGGCACCGGCCCTTTCGGCGCTGCTCATTGCTGAGCGCGACTCCCGAATCCGGTTTCCCGTATTCGGTGACCTGCGTCACAGAATACATACCGCGGAGCGAAAAACAGAAACTTCCGGAGAAAATCCCGGAATCTCATGTGCCCATTTCGGCACTGCGGTCGGCGGCGGCCCGCACTGCTTTGTGAACGGTTGCACGAAGTCCCTCATGCTCGAACACGGACAGTCCCGCAAAGGTCGTGCCGTTCGGTGACGTCACCCGTTCGCGCAACGTGGCGGGTGATTCGTCCGATGAAGAAAGGAGTGCGCCGGCACCCTTGAACAACTGGCGCACGAGCGTGTCGGCCACGTCGACCGGCAGTCCCTGGTCGATTGCGGCCGCAAGCAAGGCCTCCGCGAAGAGGAACACGTATCCCGGTCCCGATCCCGCGACCGCCGTGACAGCGTCCATCTGCGACTCGGGCACCCGCACCACCAACCCGACCGCGCTGAGCACCTGCTCGGCCCAGTCGAGATCGGCGCCGGTGCACACGTCGCTGCCGGAGATCGCTGTTGCCCCCTCGCGCACGAGAGCGGGCGTGTTCGGCATCGCGCGCACGACGGCACAACCGGCACCGGCTGCCGACTGCAGAGTGGACGCACTGATGCCGGCCGCGATGGAAAGAGCACGCGGGGTCCCGAGTGCGGCGACCTGCGTGCACACGTCGACGGCATCACCGGGCTTGACCGCGATGACTGCGCCGTTGCCGCTGACGATCCGGTCGCTCGTGCGCACCCCGAACCGTGACTCCAGGTCGGCGCGCTTCGATGCGTCGATTTCCACGACGACGATTCCCTGCGGGTCCCAGCCGCCGGCGACAAGTCCCCCGATGAGCGCGGACCCCATGTTGCCGCCGCCGATGAGCACCAGTTCGTTGGTGTGTCCTGCCATGCAACGAGACTAACGGTGTGGTTGACGGGCGAACGTGGGTGTTTCGCTACTGGGCGAAACGGCTGGCGAAGCCGATGCGGATGATGGACGGGAAGACGGCCTCCACCGTGGCGAAGACGGTCCCGATCACCCTGTCCACCTCCACCTCGCTGACCGCGGAGAACGGCAGTTCGCCGCGCAGGAAGACCGCATCCTCGACACCGATCGAGAAGTGCGCACCGACGAGCTTCTCATTGCGGCGCAGCAGGTTCTCCCACAGAACCTCTGCGTTCTCCTCGGGTGCGGGCATCACGTACGTCTCGTAACGGAGCGTGCGTTGGCCGAGTGTCATCCAGATGGTGGTGAACTCCTTCTCGACGCCGTGCAGGCGGACGTACCAGCGGTGCTCGTCGGCGGTGCCGCGGTCGATGGCGACGATTGCGCCGTCCCGTGCCGCGAATCCTGCGATCCATTCGCTGATCTGCCGGTCCAGAAGCTCGATCTCGGGGTTGCCGTGGAGCTCGCTCATGGCGCAGGGCTCACTTGCAGATCACGCGGTCGCGCGCGGCGAGGTCCGCGTACACGCGGCGCAGTCGGGCCGCCGCGAACGCCCACGTGTACCCGCGGGCCTTCTCTGCCGCCGCCCCCGACATTCGTGCGGCGAAGTCGGTGTCGGTGATGATGCGGCCGATGTGCGACGCGAACACGTCGGGCTGGCGGTCGGGCACCAGGAACCCCGTGCGCCCGTCGTCGACGATGGTGAGCAGGCCACCGACGGCGTTCGCCACGACGGGCGTCCCGCACGCCGCCGCCTCGAGCGCGACCAGGCCGAAACTCTCGCTGCGGCTGGGGACGAGAACGACGTCAGCCGCCCGGTAGTAGGTGGAGAGAATGTGGTGCGGCTGCGGCTCGACGAAGCGCACCTGACCACCCAGACCGAGGTCGTCGATCATGGACCTGACCCTCGCGAGTTCGGTGTCGCCCTCCGTTCCCGAGGCACCGCCGACGATCAACAGGATTGCGTCCCTGCGGTTCAGCGCGGCAAGTGACTGAACGGCGACGTCGACACCCTTCAACGGCTGGATGCGGCCCACGAACAACAGCACGGGACCGTCACCGAGCGACAGTGCGTGGCGGGCGCCGCGCTTGTCACCGGGCGCGAAGAACGCGTGCTCCACCCCGGGCGAGACGATCTCGATGTTGCCGGGAGGGTTGCCGTACAGCTCGGTGAACTGCCGCTCCTCCTCGGTGCACGACACGCAGATTGCGTCGCTGCAGCCGATGATGTCGGTCTCGGCCTTTTCTCTCTGGGCACTCTCGGGGTCCCCGCCGAGCGCCTTCACGCGGGCGAACGTGTGGAAGGTGTTCACCAGTGGCACGTCGAGCTCGTGCTTGATCGAGTGCCCGGCAACACCGGAGAGCCAGTAGTTCGCGTGCACCACGTCGGCGCCGCCGTTGCGGCGGATGTGGTCGACGACCTTGTCGGTGAACTCGGGGATGACGGCCGGGAGGTCACCCTTCGGGAGGTCGACATCGCCGGCCGGCACGTGGACGACGCGGTGGTTCGGCTCGACCACGATCTCGCGCGGCAGGTCGTTGCGCCAGGTGCGGGTGTAGGTGGTGCAGTCGACGCCGGCGTGGGCCAGGGCGGACACGAGCTCGCGCACGTAGACGTTCATGCCGCCACCGTCACCCTCGCCCGGCTGGACGAGCGGCGACGTGTGGAGTGAGAGAACCGCTACACGCTGCATGCGGTTCCCAACCTATCCAGCGGTGTTTCGATTCCCGTCCGGGCCGTCCATCGGGGCTGCCGGCGCCGCCTCGTTCGAGGCAACGAACGATCGGTAGACGGAGAGGAGGCTCTGGCGCTGCTCCGGCGTCAGCTTCTCGTCGTTCGTGATCGCCTCGGGGACCGAGCTCGTCTCCGGTGGGGTGCCGTCGAGGATGCCCGCGCGCACGTACAGGCTCTCGGCCGATATCTCGAGTGCGCGCGCGATCTGCTGGAGGATGTCGGCTGACGGCTTGCGGATGCCCCGCTCGATCTGGCTGAGGTACGGGTTCGACACGCCCGCCGCGCGCGCGAGGTCGCGGATGCTCTGCTGGGCATTCTCGCGCTGCAGTCGGATGAACTCACCGACGTCGTGGAGCCGTTCGGCCGGGTTGCGCGGCATCACGTACTACTTGTCGCCGATGACGGCGCCGGCGCCGCCCCCTTCACGGACACGGCGCACCACTTCTGCGGTCAACGCATCGATGCGCTCGAACATGTCGTGCCGCTGGCGGCTGCATTCCTTCTCGAACATCCCGAGGGCATCCGACAACGCACCGATCGATCTGTCGTCGAGGGTCTCCATGTTCTCGAACCCGTGCGAGTCACAGAGCTCGTCGAGCTGCTGCAGCAACGGGTGGTCGACGGGCACCTCGGTCTCGCGCGGCGGGCGTGCGCTGCCGCCGCCGTGCTGCTGTCCGAACACCTCGGCAAGACGTTCCGCCAACGGGGCCGGCTGTTCGTCGACCCCGCTCGCGCGGCGACGTTGCTCGTCGGCGACGAGGTCGAGCCGGCCCTGGGCAAGACGGCGCACGAAGGAGACGATGTCCTCCTCGCGCTGCAACGCGGTGCGCTCGGCGCGGATCTGCGCCAGCGTCTGCGTCTCGTCTGCCATCACATTCCTCCACTCACCGGTGGCAACACCGCCACCTCATCATTGTCGCCGACGGCGGTGCTGCGCGGCACCTCCTCGCCGTTCACCCACACCTTGCTGGTGGCGAGAACCGCCGCGAACGTGTCACCGAACCGTGCCGCTGCGTTGCCGAGCACCTGGTCGACCGTGGTCCCATCCACCGTGACGGAACCCGTCCCGGCTGCCTCACGGGCGGAGGCGAAAAGTCGGAGCGTGGGCACGGGCGAATCGTACCCGTGGTCAGAGAATGACGACCCCGGGGTCACCGGTCGTGAACCGACCGACCACCGCAAAGCCGGCGGCAACCAGACCGTCGACGACAACGGGGTCGACGGCGGCAAGAAGACCACCCGACGTCTGGGGGTCCATGCACAACGCGACGTGCC
>JBEDDY010000135.1:0-3816 GCA_041176025.1 Actinomycetota bacterium
GATGGGTGTCTGCGGAGAGCACGGTGGCGACCCGGAGTCGATCGGGCTGTTCTACAGGGCCGGCCTGAACTACGTGAGTTGCTCTCCCTATCGCGTTCCGATCGCCCGTCTGTCCGCGGCCCAGGCCGTCATCGGCGGGGTCAAGGGTGACACCAAATAGACGAGGGCCCGGCACGGGCGGGCGGACCCCACAACAGGTGTGACCGACACATGAGGGAGGGAACTCCTACACTTCTGTCCCGTGACCCCCCACGTTCTGCACCACGTCATCGCCGCATCCGGTACTTCGTCGGGAGGGAAGGTCGACCTCACCATCGCCGGCTGGCACTGGCCCGTGCTGATCGGCGTCCTTGCCGGATTGCTGCTCATCGACATCCTGGTGATCCACCGCAAGGCCCACGTCGTCCACACGAAAGAAGCGGCCATCGAGTCAGTCGCGTGGATCTCGGTCGGACTCATCTTCGGTCTGGTGATGCTGTGGGAGTTCGGTGGTGCCGCCGCCGGCGAGTACATGGGTGGCTACCTCATCGAGAAGAGCCTGAGCGTGGACAACGTCTTCGTCTGGGCCGTGCTCTTTGCCCATTTCAAGGTCCCGCCGCAGTACCAGCACCGCGTGCTGTTCTGGGGCATCTTCGGCGCCCTGGCCATGAGGCTCGGGTTCATCTTTGCCGGTGTCGCCATCATCAACACGTTCAAGATCACGCTGATCCTCTTCGGTGCGTTCCTCTTCTACTCGGGTGTGAAGCTGTTGAAGACGCACGACGAGGGCTTCGACCCGGCCAACAGCAAGGCCATGAAGATCTTCCATCGGTTCGTCCCCTCGACCGACGAACTGGACGGCCAGAAGATGTTCACGCGGGACAAGATCACCGGGAAGAAGCTGGCCACCCCGCTGCTGGCCGTGCTGGTGCTGGTGGAGATCACCGACGTCATCTTCGCCATCGACTCGGTCCCTGCGGTCCTCGCCGTCACCCGGGAGCAGTACATCGCGTTCGCGTCGAACGCGTTCGCCATCCTCGGTCTGCGTGCCCTCTACTTCCTGCTGGCTGACATGCGCGAGCGGTTCAGGTACCTCCAGACGGGTCTGGGGGTCATCCTCGCGTTCGTCGGCGTGAAGATGGTTGTTTCGTACTGGTGGCACATGCCGATCGCCGCCTCGCTCACGGTCATCGCCACCATCCTCACGGTCTCGGTCGTGGCGTCCATCCAAGCGGACAAGGCAACCCGCTGACCGATCGGCGGCGTGAATCGGTGCCACGCCGTGGCACTAATGTGCTGCCATGGCGATTGCGGAGGACGACATTCAGCGTGTCCGTGCCGCCACGACACTGTCTGATCTCGTCAGTCCGTACACGCAGCTCCGTCGCAGTGGCCGCAGCCAGATAGGTCTGTGCCCGTTCCATTCCGAGCGCACCGGTTCGTTCAGCGTCAACGACGAGACCGGCCGCTACATGTGCTTCGGGTGCGGGGCGAAGGGTGACGTCTTCAATTTCGTCCAGCAGATGGAACATCTCGATTTCATCGCGGCGGTGGAGCGGCTGGCCGCCAAGGCCAGCATCGAACTGCACTACACGTCGGGTCCCGACACAGGCCAGCGCAAGCACCGCAAGGAGCTTCTCGAGGTGATGATGAAGGCGGTCGACTGGTACCACCAGCGACTGCTCGAGGCACCCGATGCACGCGCCGCCCGCGACTACCTGCGCTCGCGCGGTCTCGCCGGTGATGTCGCCCGGCACTTCCGCATCGGCTGGGCCCCCGACGACTGGGACGTCCTCTGCAAGAGTCTCGGCGCACCCGCGTCCATGCTGAAGGAACTGGGTCTCGGTTTCGAGAACAAGCGGGGACGCATGCAGGACTTCTTCCGTGCGCGTGTCCTGTTCCCGATCTTCGATGAGAACGGGAACGCCGTCGCCTTCGGCGGCCGCATCCTCCCGGGGGTGGCCGACCAGGCAAAGTACAAGAACTCCACCGAGACGCCCGTGTACACGAAGTCCCGCACGCTCTACGGGCTCAACTGGGCGAAGGGTGACGCAATCAAGGCGGACCGACTGGTCGTGTGCGAGGGCTACACCGACGTCATCGGTTTCCACCGCAGTGGGGTGACCACCGCGGTTGCGACGTGCGGCACCGCCCTGACCGAGGAACACGTGAAGCTCATGAAGAGGTACGCGCGCAACGTCGTGCTCGCCTTCGACGCCGACAACGCCGGCCAGGGCGCGGCGGAGAAGTTCTACGAATGGGAGAAGAAGTACGACATCACCGTGTCCGTCGCGCAGTTCCCCGAGGGACAGGACCCGGGAGACATCGCGAACAGCAACCCCGGGAGTCTCCAGGTCGCCGTCGACGAGGCGATGCCGTTCCTCGGCTTCCGTCTGAAGCGTTTGTACGCGGCCAACCCGGGCAAGTCGCCGGAAGTTCGCGCGCGCACCGCCGAACTGGCCATGGGGCTCGTCAACGAGCACCCGGACGTGAATGTCCGACGGCTGTACGCGTCGGAGGTCGCCATGCAGACCGGGGTGTCGTCGGCGGAACTGATGCGCATCGCCGAGCAGGGGAGAGGCCGCATTGCCCCGGTCGCCCAGCCCGTGCGCCAGGCGGCGGAAGGGGCAGGCTTCATGGCACTCGCTCTCCTGATCCACGACTGGGACTCCATCGCGCCCTGGTTGATCGAGGAACTCTTCGTCGAGGAGCCGTACCGACAGGCGTTCCGGGCCATCGCCGAATCGGAAGGCGACGTCCACAAGGCGCTCGCCATGGTGGACGGCGAGGCCGCTGACATCATCGAGCGGGCATCCGTGCACGACCAGCAGGCCGACGCAATGGTCGAGGCACGCACGTTGATCGCCGCCGCTGCGCGCCGCCATCTCTCCACCCGTCTGCGCATCACCGACCCGGAGGAACTGCGCGTCGACCAGGCGGCACGGGTCGCGTTGGCCGACCTGGCCAGGCCGGAGCGGGCGGCCAACGCGGCGGTCACCCTCCTGCAGTGGCTTGCCGACAGGGCAGGGGCCACGGCATGAGCAAGCCCACTCCGCCCCCGCCCCATCCGGCGATCGACAAGGGCGAGTGGGCCGCATTGATTGCATCCGCCTCTGACGACAGGGTCGTCGAGGCGAACAACATCGCACACGTCCTGCGGCACGTGGAACTAACCGAGGAGTTGCTGCGTCATATCGAGGCTGTGCTGAACACCATCGACATCTCCATCTCCACGGTCGAACCTGACATCTCGGGGCCGATCGAGCGGGTCCCCGCGCCGAAGCAATCCACCACTTCCACACCGAAGTCAACGTCGAAGCCCGCCACCACGGGACCCGAGGCGGGCGACGCCGTGCGCATGTATCTGCACGAGATCGGGCAGGTCGATCTGCTCACGGCAGAGGACGAGCGACGCCTCGGCAGGGCCATCAAGGCGATGCAGGATGCCCGCCAGAGGATGGCGACCACGAAGGTGTCGGGTGAGGAACGCTTCGAGATTCGCCAGGCCATCCGTGACGGCGACGAGGCACTCGAGCACCTGGTCAAGGCCAACCTTCGGCTCGTCGTGTCGATCGCACGCCGCTACGACGGCCGGGAGCTGCCGCTTGCCGACCTCATCCAGGAGGGCAACATCGGCCTGATGCGCGCCGCTGAGAAGTACGACTGGGAGAAGGGGTTCAAGTTCTCCACGTACGCCACCTGGTGGATCCGACAGGCCATGATGCGGGCGATGGCCGACCAGGGCCGCACCATCAGGGTGCCGAGTCATGTCGTCGAACTCATCAACCGCATGACCAAGGCCGAGCGGGACCTCACCGTGGAACTCGAGCGCGAGCC
>JBEDDY010000136.1:0-3523 GCA_041176025.1 Actinomycetota bacterium
CTAGGGAACGGGGGAATGGGACGCTCACGGAGCCACCCGGGACACGACTCCCGTACGCTGTCACGATGATTTCGGTCCTTGCCGGTGGAGTGGGTGCTGCCCGTTACCTCCGCGGTCTCGCCCAGGTCGTGCCGCACGGGGACATCACGGCCGTCGTGAACACGGGCGACGACACGGTGATGCACGGCCTGTCGATCAGTCCCGACATCGACACCGTCACGTACACGCTCGCCGATGCCATCGATCCCGAACGTGGCTGGGGACTGCGCGACGAGACGTGGCGCGCGATGGGGTCACTCGACAGGTTCGCAACGGTGCGACCGGACGGTTCCCATGCCGGCGAGCGGTGGTTCAATCTCGGCGACAACGACCTGGCGACCCACTTCTACCGCACGGCCCGCCTTGCAGAGGGCGCGACGCTCGCGGAGGTCACCGACGAGGTCCGCAGGGCGTTCGGGTTGGGGATGCGCATCGTCCCGATGACGAATGATCCCGTCTCCACGATGGTTCACCTTGCTGACGATGGCTCCGTGGTCAGCTTCCAGGAGTACTTCGTGAAGCTCCGCCACGACGTCGCGGTCACGCGGATCGAACTTCGCGGAATCGAGAACGCCGGTCTCGTCGACCCCGCGGTCATCACGGATGCCGACATCGTCGTCATCGCGCCGTCGAACCCCGTCGTCTCGATCGGGCCCATCCGCGCGATCGGCGGTGTCGACACGTTGCTGTCCGCACGGCGTGAATCCGTGGTCGGCATCTCCCCCATCGTCGCCGGGACGGCACTGAAGGGTCCGGCGGACCGGATGCTGAACGAACTGGGGTTCGAGGCGACGGCGGTGGGCATCGCCCGTATGTACGCACCCGTCTGCGGCACGCTGGTCATCGACGAACAGGACGCACACCTGCGCGCCGACGTCGAGGCATGCGGCGTCCGGTGCGTCGTCACGGACACGATCATGTCGAAGCCGGGTATCGGTGCTTCACTTGCCCGTGCGACGATTGATGCGATCTCAAGGGGAGGCAACTGACATGGCACGGATGACGGCATGGGGTGTCGAGGGAATCGGCGAGATCGTTCCCGGCGACCAACTGGGGGACATCATCGTGGCCGCATGCTCGGCGGAGCCGAACGGTCCGTTGCTCGACAACGACGTCCTCATCGTCACCCAGAAGATCGTCTCGAAGGCCGAGGGGCGCCTCGTGCCCATCGACGCCGATGACCCGCTGTCGCACAAGGTCCTCGTCGAGCAGGAGTCGCGTCGTGTCGTGCGGCGCCGCGGCGATCTCATCATCACGGAGACGAAGCACGGCTTCATCTGCGCGAACAGCGGCATCGACCTGTCGAACGTCGAGCGCGGGTACGCCGCCCTCCTCCCGCTCGACAGCGACCGCTCGGCCCGCCGCATCCGTGACATCGTGAGGGCAAAGCTCGGGGTCACGGTCGGTGTCATCGTCAGTGACACATTCGGCCGCCCGTGGCGCAAGGGCCTGACTGATGTCGCGATCGGCGTGGCAGGTGTCGCCGGCGTGGTCGACCTGCGCGGAACCGAGGACGCACTCGGACGCGTCATGCAGGTGACGGAAGTTGCCGTCGCCGACGAACTTGCGTGCATGGGAGAACTCGTCATGGGGAAGTCGAACGGTGTGCCGGTGTCGGTCATCCGCGGGGGCGACCCGTCGTGGTTCCGTGACTCATCGATTGACGAGCTGATCCGGCCGGCGGCCGAGGACCTCTTCCGCTAGGGGGCGCGCAGGCCGGCCAGCCCGTCCTTCAACGGGGTGTACGGCGACCATCCCAGCTGGATGCGGGCGCGCACCGGCGAGAGCGCCAGACGCGCGATGTCATGCGGTCTCGATGCCGCTGTCCGTGGCGACAACGCAGAAGCCCCGGCCATCAGCGACCAGAGGTCCTTGATCGATGTCGACACCCCGGACCCGATGTTCACCACGAGACCGCCGGACCGGTCGAGCGTGCGGACACACGCGTCGACGACGTCATCC
Organism: Actinomycetota bacterium; assembly: GCA_041176025.1. GTDB lineage: Bacteria > Actinomycetota > Acidimicrobiia > Acidimicrobiales > Ilumatobacteraceae > UBA2093. The sequence continues at coordinate 2,002 of JBEDDY010000136.1, forward strand.
ACATGGACGAAGTCGCGGGTCTGCTTTCCCGTGCCGTGGATGACGGGCGCCCTGCCCGTCTCGAGTGCCTCGACGAACGCGGCGACCACTCCGTCGCCCGGACGCTGGCGTCTTCCGTACGCGTTCGCGACCGCAAGGACGGTGAACTCGACGCCGTGACGGTCGCGGTACACCATGTGCAGGTCGGTGATCGTGCGGGCGAACACCTCCTCCGACGTGCGCGGCTCGTTGAAGTGTCCCTCCTTGATGGGGATGTCCTTCGCGGCGACCTCGCCGTACAGCAACGAACCGGGGAGCAACGAGATCACCTTGGTCACCGCGGCCAGTCGTGAAGCCTCGAGGACGGTGGTGGCGATCTTCACCGAGGACAGACCGCCACTGAGATGGCACAGCGCGGGCGACAGCGACACCAGGTTGAAGATGATCTCCGGCCGGCGGAGCGAAACGAGTTCGGCGAACTCGGGTGAATCGACCGCGACGTTCTGGAACTTGAACCTGCCCGTTGCCGCGCGCGCACCTGCGAGATTGGAGAGCGAACCCGTGTCGAGGTTGTCGACGACGTCCACCTCGTGGCCGTCCTCGATCAGCCGGTCCACAAGATGGGAGCCGATGAAGCCGGCACCGCCGCAGACCATGATCCGTGAGTTGCGCATCACCCCATCGTGGCAGGGTCGGGCACCTTCGCGCCGACAAGCTCTGCCTTCGGTTGGACGACGCCGTCGACCCCCACCACGCAATCGGTCAATGACGCACCGACCCCGACCGTCCCCATCACCAGGGATCGCTCCAGCCGGACGGATGCCGCAATGTGCGCCCCGGGCAGGACCACCGAGTCGGTGACGACGCATCCATCGTCGACAATCGCGTTGTCACCGATGACGCTGTGCGTGATCGATGCGCTGGCCGATATCCGTGCGTTCGTCCCCACCGACGACAGGATGCGTGAACGGGTGCCGTCCACGAGGTCGAGGTTGGCCTGCAGGTACGTGTCGGGCCGGCCGGTGTCGATCCAGTAGTCGTCGGTCGCCATGGCGGCAAGCCGGCCCTCGGCCACCATCGCCGGGAACACGACCCTCTCGATCGAGAGCTTCTGCAGGTGCGGCATGCGGTCCAGCACCGACGGCTCGAGAACGTACGTCCCCGCATTGATGACACGGCTGTCCGTCTCGCCGGGGGCCGGCTTCTCGACGAACCGTTTGACCCAGCCGTCCCCGTCGGTCTCGACCACCCCGTACTGTGACGGGTCCTCGACGGGCGTGAGGTGAAGCGTGCCCTCCGCACCGCGCTGGCGGTGGAACGACACGAGCGAGTTGAGGTCGAGGTCGGAGAGAATGTCGCCGTTCATCACGATGAAGGTGTCGTCGATGCCGGCGTCACGTGCCGCGAACCCGATGGCGCCCGCGGTGTCGAGTGGTTCCGGCTCGACCGCATAATGCAGCTGCACCCCGGCACACACCCCGTCGGGGAAGGCCTGGAAGAACGGCTCGGGTTTGAAACCGAGGGCAAGGACCGCACGGGTCAC
>JBEDDY010000137.1:0-3930 GCA_041176025.1 Actinomycetota bacterium
TTCCTGGGCTGCTCCGCCGCGCCCTCGAGCTGGGCGATGATGTCCTGGTCGACATCGCCGCCGGCGAGCGCCGCCTGCACGAAGCCGCCGGTCTGCACGTCGTCGCTGCTGGATTCCTGGACGTTCTGCACGCGCACCGCCGGCTGTTCCTCCGTGACCACCTGCACGTGCATGACGTAGCGCACGAAGTCCTGCGCGATACCCGTCATCATCTGGCCGAACATCTCGTAGCCCTCTCGCTGCCACTCGGTCAGCGGGTCCTTCTGGCCCATCGCGCGCAGGTTGATGCCCTCCTGAAGGTAGTCCATCTCGTCGAGGTGCTCGCGCCAGCGCTGGTCGATGATGCTGAGCATCACCTGGCGCTCGATCTGGCGCATGACGTCGGTGCCGAGTTCGGCCTCGCGACGTGCGTAGTGGGCGCTTGCGTCTGCCATCACCAGGTCGTAGATGGCGTCGGTGTCGACGCACGCGGCACACTGGCCTTCGGTGACGTTCGCCGGCCAGTAGGTCCGCAGTTCGAGAACGAGTCCGTCGACATCCCACTCGTCACTCGCCTCGGACACGCAGTAGGTGGCGATCAACGAGTCGACGGCGTCGGCCAGGTACTCCATGGCGGCTGCCTTCAGGTCGAGACCCTCGAGGATCTGGTCACGACGCTGGTAGATCACCTTGCGCTGCTCGTTCATGACCTCGTCGTACTTGAGCACGTTCTTGCGGATCTCGGCGTTGCGCTGCTCCACCGTGGACTGTGCACGCTCGATGGCCTTCGTGACCATCTTTGCCTCGATGGCCTCGTCATCGGGGAGCGCCCGGCCCATCACCCACGACAGGGCACCGGTGGCAAACAGGCGCATCAGTTCGTCATCGAGCGAGAGGTAGAAACGACTCTCGCCGGGGTCGCCCTGGCGGCCGGAGCGACCGCGCAACTGGTTGTCGATGCGGCGGCTCTCGTGGCGCTCGGTGCCGAGCACGTACAGACCGCCGAGCGAACGGACCTTCTCGCCCTCCGCCCTGCATTCATCGGTGAAGACCTTCAGGAGTTCCGCGTACCTGGCCTGCGCCGCCGCACGGTCGGCACGGAACTCTTCGGGCATCTGCTCGAGCGGCACCGGCAGGTCGTGGTCCTCGGCAAGCACACCGGGGTCGAATCCTTCACTGATGACCTGCTGGCGCGCGAGTCCCTCGGGGTTCCCGCCGAGGAGGATGTCGACGCCTCGACCGGCCATGTTCGTGGCCACCGTGACCGCACCCAACTGGCCCGCCTGGGTGACGATCTGCGCCTCGCGTGTGTGCTGCTTTGCGTTCAGCACCTCGTGGCGCACACCGCGCTTCGTGAGCTCGCGGCTGAGGTGCTCGCTCTTCTCGACGCTGATGGTGCCGACGAGCACGGGCTGGCCCTTCTGGTTCCGTTCGACGATGTCGTCGACAACGGCCCGGAACTTCGCGGCCTCGGTCTTGAAGATGAGGTCGGCCTCGTCGCGGCGCTGCACCTCACGGTTCGTCGGGATCGGCACGACCTGGAGACCGTAGGTGTTCACGAGTTCGGCGGCCTCGGTCTGGGCGGTGCCCGTCATGCCCGCGAGCTTGTCGTACATGCGGAAGTAGTTCTGGAGTGTGATCGTGGCGAGGGTCTGGTTCTCCTCGTTGATGCGCACGCCCTCCTTGGCCTCGACCGCCTGGTGGATGCCCTCGCTCCACCGGCGTCCCTCGAGGATGCGGCCGGTGAACTCGTCGACGATCTTCACCTCGCCGGCCTGGACGATGTACTCCTTGTCGCGGTGGTAGAGCTCCTTGGCCTTCAGTGCGACCTGCAGCTGGTGGACGAGGTTCTGCTGGACTGCGTCGTACAGGTTGTCGACCCCCAGGGCCTGCTCGACCTTCTCGATGCCCGTCTCGGTGGGGACGACGATGCGCTTGTCCTCCTCCACCTCGTAGTCGACCTCGCGCTGCAGACCGCGCACGATCGACGCGAACTTGTAGTACATCTGCGCGGCATCGGCGATGCGGCCCGAGATGATCAGTGGCGTGCGTGCCTCGTCGATGAGGATCGAGTCGACCTCGTCGACGATCGCGAAGTTGTGGCCGCGCTGCACCTTGTCGGAGAGTGAACCGGCCATGTTGTCGCGCAGGTAGTCGAAGCCGAACTCGTTGTTCGTCCCGTACGTGATGTCCGCTGCGTACTCGCGTCGCTTCTCCTCGGGCGTCTCCCTGTGACCGGGGATGACCAAGCCGACCTCGAGACCCATGAAACGGTGGATGCGACCCATCCACTCGGCGTGGAAGCGGGCGAGGTAGTCGTTCACCGTGATGACGTGCACACCCTTGCCGCCCAGCCCGTTCAGGTACGCGGGAAGGGTGGACACCAGGGTCTTGCCTTCACCGGTCTTCATCTCTGCGACCCACCCGAAATGGAGCGCCGCGCCGCCCATGATCTGCACGTCGAAATGGCGCTGGCCGATGACCCTGGTGGCAGCCTCACGCATGGTGGCGAATGCGTCGATGAGGATGTCGTCGAGGTCGGCACCGTTCGCCAGTTTCTGGCGGAACTCCGCGGTCTTTGCCCGCAGGGCGTCGTCGGACAGAGCCCTGTAGGAGGCCTCGAGGGCGTTCACGTCGGGAACGAGGCCCTGGAGAGCCTTGACACGCTTGCCGTCGCCGGCGCGGAGGACTTTGTCGAGGAAAGACATGCGGTTTCCCAGTCTACCCGTGGGCCCACGGGCGACGGCTCGTCACCTGGGTGGGGAACACGCAAGAATCAGTCAAATGTCATCCAATCGGGCAGTGGACACGGTCATCTTCGACCTCGGCGGAGTCATCATGGCGAACGGTGGTCCGCGTGACTTCACTCGCCGGTACCCGGACCACGACCCGAAGGTCGTAGCCGAGATCGTGATGGGTCCCCACCATCTGGACACCGATCACCAGTGGCACCGCGTGGAGCGCGGCGAGATCACCCTTGCAGAGTGCCGTGAGATCACGAAGAGGATGCTCGACGAAGCAGGGATCGTCGCGACGGTCGCACCTCCCGCCTCCTCGTCCGGCCAGTCGGGCTCTTTCAATTTCGCGCTGAGCGCACCGATGGTCAGGTTCGTGCACGACCTCAAGGAGAACGGGTTCCGAATCGGCATCCTCACCAACAACGTTCGCGAGTTCCGCGAGATGTGGTGGCCGCTCATGGACTTCGAGGACGTGTTCGACACGATCGTGGACAGTCACGAGGTCGCCATGCGCAAGCCCAACCCGCAGATCTACCACCTCACGATGAACCGTCTCGGCGCGGAGCCCTCGCGCACGGCGTTCCTCGATGACCTGCAGGCGAACGTCGATGCCGCGAATGCGGTCGGCATGTTCGGCATCCTCGTCGAAGAGGATCCCGCAGGCGCGATCACCAGGGCACGGGAGCTGACGAACCTCTAGCCGGCGTCGGAACCGAAGAGGGCCGAGAGAATCGCAACCTTCGTCAACGTGTTCCAGGCATCCGCCACCTGGGGATCGCCGTTGAACTCGATGCTGACGCGGGCATTGATGACCCCCTGCGCCCACAGCGCGACACCGCGCACGTTGACGGACGCATCGATCCATCCTGCCTCGATGGCAGCACCGTACGCAGCGGCCACCTGGTCGGCGTAGTCGAGGTCAGTGGCAGCGACTGCCGCCCGCAGGTCGGGTCTTGACACAGCAGATCCGATTACCTCGGCGCGCAGCCTGCGAGCTTCCGCGCGCTCCGGTGAGAAGATGAAATCGAGGGAGGTCGAGATGTTCTGCCTGAGCTCGTCCCGGGTGGATGCATTCTCGATGTAGGAGACCAGGTACTGCACCGCGACAGCCGTTGACCTCCGGTACCTCTCGGCTTGTGCGGCAACGACCAGTCCCTCGCGGTTCGTGAAGGCCCGGTACAGGATCGGTGCGGTGACACCGCACTCCTCCGCG
>JBEDDY010000138.1:0-6571 GCA_041176025.1 Actinomycetota bacterium
ATGCCGTCGTGGACGGCTGGGTCGTGCGCCCCGTCGGCGCCGCAAGAATCACCGACTGAACCACGGGCGGGTCAGCGACCCCGCACCAACGACACCGCGTACGACAGCACGTACGTGCCCGCGTTGACGCGGTACTGCGGCAACGTGTCGGGTCCGCAGCTCGCCGTGCCGAGGCCGCGGTGCGCGGCATCGAGGTGCACCGTCAGGTGTTCGCGTCGGACGAGTTCGGTCTGGTCGTGTGCCGCATGGAGATCCGCCGTTGTGTGCCAGCGTGCCGACGCGTGGAACGGCGCACCGGTCGTGGCGAAACGCAGGGCATCGCCGGTTGACGGGTCCACCACCTCGAACCACTCGCAGTTCGTGCGCATGCCGAACTCCTGTGGCACCAGGTACGGCAGTTCGTCCGGGGCCGATTCCCAGGTGGACCTCATCGCCGACGAGCGACGGTCCGGGTAGCACTCGTGCGGGCCGTCACCGCACCACCGCACATGGCTGAAGCGGGCGGGCACCGGGAACGCGACTCCGACGCGCGGCACGTCGTCGAGATGCTTCGGCACGCGCACCCTGTGGGAGAAGTGGACGGAACCGTCGGCCGTCACCGTGCGCCTCGTGTCGTGATCCACGAGTTCCGCGTCGCGCACATCGATCCCCTGCTCCGTCCACCGCCGCAACGAGGCACCGAACCCGCGCAGGTCGGGCATGATCTTGAACCCGTCGTTGTCGATGGCCGCCCTCCACACGGTGACAGTCGGTTCGACCGATGCGACGTCAGCAGCCACAGTCGCAGTCGACGGGCGCGGCGTGGGTGACTTCGGCCGAACCGCAGTCTTCAGCACGGTCTCGTCCCACGCCACCATGTGATCTGCGGTCGCCCACGGTTCGTCGTTCTTCGTGAACCAACGCACCAGCACACGGGCATCACGTGCGCCGCGCGGCACCGACGCACCGGCGGGAACGGGCACCTTCACCGACTCACCTGCCGCACACTTCGGCACGGTCAGTCTCCCGCGCTTCGACGGCACACCGTCGACGACCAGTTCCCATTCCGCGCGCATCCATCCGAGGTCACGGAACGACTGTCGGTTGCGCACGACGAATGCCGCGTTCGCACCCTTGCCCGCAACGGACACGGCGACCGGCCGCAGGCACCACGCGAGCTCGCGCATCGCGGGGTGCGGCGTCATGTCGGAATGGACGATCCCGTCAGCCACGAAGTTGCCGTCGTTCGGGTGGTCGCCGAACTGACCGCCGTAGGCGAGACGCTTCCTGCCGTCATCGAGTTGCTGGGAGATGCCGTGGTCCTTCCACTCCCACACGAAACCGCCCTGCAGACCCGGTGTGTTCTCGAAGGCCTCCCAGTAGTCGGCGAGCGAACCGTTCGAGTTGCCCATTGCGTGGCTGTACTCGCACATGATGAGCGGCCGCGTGCCCTTGCCCGACTTCCCGTAGGCAACGATGTTGTCGATCGTCGCGTACATCGGGCACACCACGTCTGATGCGTTGACGCCGCCCGCTATCCAGTTTCCCACGATGTCGGTGGCGGGCCTGCCGCCCCTGCGCCAGTCCTCGTGGTACACCGCCGGTTCGTAGTGCACCGGGCGCGAAACGTCGTACGCGCGGATCCACGCCGTCGCGGCGTCATGCACCGCGCCGTAACCGCTCTCGTTGCCGAGCGACCACATGATGATGCTCGGGTGGTTCTTGTCGCGTTCCACCATGCGGGTGATGCGCGACATGATCGTCGGCCGGTAGCGCGGGTCGTGGCACAGACTGGTGTTCCACGCGTGGCTCTCCACGTTCGCCTCGTCGATCACGTACAGACCCAGTTCGTCGCAGAGGTCGAGGAAACGGGGGTCATTCGGGTAGTGCGAGCAGCGGACGGCATTCACGTTGTGCTGCTTCATCAGCACGATGTCGGCGCGCATGTCCTCCGGCGTCACGGCCTTGCCGCGGTCGGGATGGTGGTCATGTCGGTTCACGCCGCGCAGCATGATGCGCTGGCCGTTCACCAGCAGGTCACGTCCCACGATCTCGACGCGGCGGAAACCCGTCCACTGCCGGACGGTCTCCACGTCTCGGCCCCTGTCATCGACGAGAGTCACCGTCACCAGGTAGCGGTGCGGCAGTTCCGCCGACCATGACTTCACACGGGGAATGCTGTCCTCGACAACGGCGTCGTGACCCGAGAAGACGTACGCCCACGTCTCGGCGAAGACCGGTGCGGCTTCCGCCATCAGCACCTTGCCGTCGACGGACTCGAGCTCGACGCGTGCCGACCAGCCGCGCGGCATCGGCACACCGTCGTTCGTCTCCACCCGCGTGGTGACGCGGAGCGTGCCGGTGGTGTTGTCAATCTTCAGGCCGGCGTCGACACGAATGTCGGCGATGTGCACCGCACCTTCCGCGCGGACGTGCACCTCGCGGTGAAGTCCCGCCATCCACCACTGGTCCTGGTCCTCGACATGGCTCTGCGCCGAGAATCGACTCACGACGATCGCGATCGAGTTGTCACCGTCCGTCAGGTGCGGGGTGATGTCGTACTCGCTCGCGAGTCTGCTGTCCGTGCCGTACCCGGCGTGTGCGCCGTTCACGAACACCGAGTGCACGCTCTCCGCACCGCCCACGTGCAGCACGATGCGCCGGCCCGCCCACCTCGACGGCATCGCGAATCGCGTGCGGTGGACGACGGTCGGCACGGATTCGGGCAGTGCCGGCGGCAGGCCCTTCCACGGCATCGTGACGTTCGTGTAGTGCGGGTCGTCACCGAGCCCGAACAGGGTCCAGTTGCCGGGCACGGGAATCGTGCGCCATGCGGCATCATCGGCATCGGGTGCCAGTGCGCTCATCGGAACGTCGCGCGGGTGGGCGTACCGCATCACCGACCATTCCCCGTCCAACGACCGGAACCAGGGGTTGTCCTGGCGTTGCACCAACGGGCTGCGCATCGGCAACCTGCCCACGCTGGTGACCTCGGGGTCCCCCAGGGGATGAACCTCACCCAGTGCGGCGAACGACATCCCGTGATTCTCGCACGGGTGCTGGACGGACCCCCCGTTCCCTCGCCTAACCTGACAACAACCGATTGGCGTGACGCACCGGAAGATGCGTCGGAGTGTGCAGAAAAATGAACATCCTCGTAGTGGGAGCAGGCGGAGTCGGGGCCTCGATGGCCTCCATTGCCGAGACACGGGGGTTCTTCGACTCCTTCGTGCTGGCGGACATCTCGAAGGAGACGGCCGAGGCGGCGATCGCCGCACTCGACGACCCCGGCAAGTTCCGCGCCGAGAAGGTGGACGCGTCGAAAGTGCCCGAGCTTGTCGCCCTCATCGAGCGGACGAAAGCGGATGTCATCGTCAACGCGTGCGACCCGCGCCTGAACCCGCAGATCTTCGAGGCCGCGTTCGAGGCGAAGTGCAACTACATCGACATGGCCATGAACCTGTCGGAGGCACACCCCACCGACCCGCACCACAGGGCAGGCAAGAAGCTGGGCGAGGACCAGTTGAGCGCGGACGAGAGGTGGCGCGATCGCGGCATCCTCGCACTCGTCGGCATGGGCGTGGAGCCCGGCCTCAGTGACGTCTTCGCGCGCTACGCGGCCGACCACATCTTCGACGAGATCCACGAGATCGGGGTGCGCGACGGTTCGAACCTGTCGATCGATGGTTACGACTTCGCCCCCACGTTCTCCATCTGGACCACGATCGAGGAGTGCCTGAACCCACCGATCGTGTGGGAGAAGAAGCGCGGCTTCTACACCACGGATTGCTTCAGCGAACCCGAGATCTTCCACTTCCCGGCCGGCATCGGCCCGGTGGAGTGCGTCAACGTGGAGCACGAGGAGGTCATCCTCATCCCGCGGGAAGTGAAGTGCGAGCGTGTCACCTTCAAGTACGGACTCGGTGCCGAGTTCATCGACTGGTTGAAGACGTTCGCCTACCTCGGGCTCGACTCCACGGAGAAGATCCGCGTGGGTGGTGTGTCCGTCGCGCCGCGCGACGTTCTCGCGGCCGTTCTGCCGAACCCGGCGAAGCTCGGCCACCTCATGCACGGGCGCACCTGTGCCGGCACGTGGGTGAAGGGCATCGCGGACGGCAAGCCGCGCGAGGTGTACCTGTACCACGTGGCCGACAACGAGGTCACGATGCGCGAGTACGACAGCCAGGCGGTGCTCTGGCAGACGGCGATCTGCCCGGTCGTCGCACTCGAGTTGATGGCGAACGGTTCGTGGAAGGGAACGGGAGTGAAGGGACCGGAGGCGTTCGACTCGATGCCGTTCCTGAACCTCCTCGGTGCGCACGGTTCGCACCACGGCATGGTGGACATGGGCCCGGGTCTGTGGCCGAGCCCGAAGCCGACCGGTCAGCCCGGGTGGGACCGACCGGTGCGTCGCGCCGTCATCCCCGGCGCGTAGCCGTCAACTGACGGAACACTCCGGCGGTGCAACGCCGGACCGACTAGACGGTGTTGCCGCGCCGGCGACGACGTCGTGTCGCTGGCAACGTGAGCGCACCAACGACGGCGAGAACGATCGGGAGAACGATCAACCACACGGTGATCGACCTCTCCTTCTTCCAGTCCCCCACCTTGACTCCCACGGTCAACGTTGCGTCCTTGCCGTCGGTCGTCCTCGCCACGATCGCGATGCGGTGCGCACCCGCGGGTGCGTCCTTCGGGATCCGGAAGGTGCCCGTGACGGTGCCGTTCCCGGATACCGTTGCCGTGCCCATCAGCACCGGGGTCGAGAACAACCATGCCTCCACCTCGGACCCCGGCTCGAACCCGGCCAGCTTGATCCGCACGGTGTCGCCCGGCCGCAGACGCACGTTGCCGTCCGAATCCAACGAACCAACGGCCCCGTTCTTGTCGACGCTCCCCAGGGTGGCAGAGAGTGCACCGGCCTTCACCGTGAGCTGGTTGTCGGCACGCTCGACGGTGACAGCCTCTGCCTTGTCACCGACGGTGACCGCCGCCTGGCCCGGCTGCACCACCTGGATTCTCGGAGTGGGTGGCGCAACCGTGCCACCGGCATTGTCCGGGACCGTGGTTGTCGTGGTCGACACCATTGGGGCGGCGGCCGTTGTCGGCGTCGCCGCGTTCTTCAAGGTTGGTTGCGTCACTGCCGAGTTCACGACCACGGGAACGGAACTCGCGGGCACGGTCACCTGGCCCGCAGGCGCCGTGGTCGCCGTGGTCGCCGGCGCATTCACCACGATCTCGAGCGCCGGGGCAACAGTTGTCGTGCCCGGGCGCACCGTCGTCGTCGTCGCGGGAACGGTTGTCGTCGTGGTGCTCGTCGTCGTGGTCGTCGTCGAAGTCGTTGTCGTGGTCGGCGCGAGGAACCACTTCGAGTTCAGGTAGGACTCCACCTGCGTGATTTCGGCACTGGTGAGCACACGTGAATAGATGAAGATCTCGGCAATGTCACCGATCCAGCCGAACCCGTTGCCGGCCTCCACGGAGTTCCCGATTGCAATGGGGCTTGCGTTCCACGATTGGCCACCGGTGTTTCCCGACGCGATCAGGGTGCCGTCCAGGCGCAGTTGCGATGACCCGGAGTTCACGACACCGCTCAGGTAGTGCCAACTGGTGTCGACACTCACACCCGAGACGAGCTCGGAACCCGAATAGAGGCGCCAGACGTTCCCCGACTTGTAGAACACAGGCGAGACTCGGTTCGTGTTGCCGATGATCTGGCGGTTTGCTCCGCTGTTCTCGGTGTTGCGTGCGACGGCAAACATGGTGACGGGCAGCGACTGCGTCCACGCGGGGCTCTCCATGTTGTCGGTGCCGTCGAACGTCAGGACGTTCATGCCGTTCTTGGTCGCCAGGCCGATGGCCGGCTTGTCGGACGAATTCGCCTGAACCAGAGTCCGTCCGTTGCCACTCTTGTCGGTCACCCGGCTGACGGAACCACCCGACGACGTCACCGTGGAGGAGTCGGAGAAGTCAACCCAGAACTGCAGTCCGGCAAGAGAATCAGGCGCCCATGCAACCGCGTGCACCCCCGCGCCGGCGACACTGAGACCGATCAGTCCACCGACCAGAACCAGGACACAGAGTTGGGCGATGACCCGGGGCGGACGGAACTTCATGATCACTCTCCCACTGTTCGCTCTCGACGACCCTAAGCAGCCCTGTTGCGGCGGCGGCGGGTGGCGGGCAGGGTCAGGGCGCCGATGACGGCGAGAACGATCGGGAGAACAATCAACCACACAGTGATCGACCTCTCTTTCTTCCAGTCCCCCACCTTCACACCCACGGTCAACGTTGCGTCCTTGCCGTCGGTCGTCTTTGCCACGATCGCGATGCGGTGCGCACCCGCGGGTGCGTCCTTCGGGATCCGGAAGGTGCCCGTCACGGTGCCGTCAGCGGTGACCCTCGTCGTGCCCATCAGCACCGGGGTCGAGAACAACCATGCCTCCACCTCTGACCCCGGCTCGAACCCGGCCAGCTTGATCCGCACGGTGTCGCCAGGCCGCAGACGCACATTCCCGTCTGCGTCGAGCGTGGCCACCGAGCCCTTGCTGTCGACACCACCGATGGTCGCCGACATCTTCCCGGCCTTCAC
>JBEDDY010000139.1:0-3089 GCA_041176025.1 Actinomycetota bacterium
GGCGATCGCAACGGCAATCTCGTCGATCGCCCAGATGGCGATGTTCGCGACGATGTTCGCCGGCGGGAGTGACGACGAGGACCGCCCGAACCCGTTTGCCGTGCTGCTCGTGTCCATGATCGCGCCACTCGCGGCCGGCCTCATCCAGATGGCGGTGAGCCGCAGCCGTGAGTACGAGGCGGACCGCAGCGCCGCCGAACTGCTGGGCACCGGTGAACCCCTTGCCCGTGCGCTCGAGCGCATCGAGGTGCTCGCGACGTCCAGACCGATGGCTGTCGCGCCGGCGCAGGCACAGGCGTACATCCACAACCCGCTCGCCGAGTTCGGCGGTCGCCGTGGCGGCGGCCCCGACATGGCCAGGTTGTTCTCCACGCACCCCGCCACCGAGGAGCGCATCCGTCGCCTCCGCTCGATGGCGTTCTAGGGCGGCGCCTCAGTCGTCGATCGCCTCGGCGGGACCGCTGAGGGTGAAGATTGCGGCACCGACGAGCGACACGCACCCGGCCACCAAGTACGGAACCGTGTAGTTGCCGGCGGCGTCTCGGATCGACCCGATGAGGATCGGGCCGATGGCGGTTCCCGTCAACGAAATCAGTCCCGACCGCGCTGATATGCGTGCGTAGTCCTTCACGCCGAAACGCTGCGCGATCAGCAACGACTGCATCATCAGGACGTTGCCGACCATCGCGCCGAAGAGACCGATCGCAAGGAACAGGGTGAAGGTGCTGTCCATCTGGCCGATGAGCACGATCGCCGTCCCCTGCACCGCGGCGACGAACACCATGAACTTCGCCAGCGGGAACTTCGGGATGACACGGCCGCCGATGAGACGGAACACCACGCTCGCTCCGGACAACACGGACGTGGCGAACGCCGCCGTCCCCTTGTCCGTCCGCTCCTCCACGAGTTTCACGATCTGCTGGATGGCTCCGACCTGGGCACCCATCACCAGCACGTACCCGACGGTCACCACCCAGAAGAACCGTGTGCGTATCGCAACAGCCATCGGTGTCCCCGGAAGCTCGACGACATGGTTGTCGGGCTTCGGTTCCCCGTCGGGCATCCAGTTGAGCGCGATGGGGTCGGGTCGCACGAAGAGGTAGGCCGGCACCGCCATGCCGACCAGCCAGATGAGCGCCAGCAACGGTGCCATGCCGCTCATCTTGTGGGTGTCGATGAGTGACTTCACGACCGGTGTCAGAAGGACTCCGCCGACCGACAGACCCGACGACGCGGCGGCAATCGCGGACGCGCGCTTGGCATGGAACCACCGCGTCACCACGGTGGTGGCAAGCGTCAGGCCGCTCGACGACCATGCGACGGCGAACACCGCGTACACGACGAACAACTGCCACTTCTGGGTGACGTGACCCAGCATGAGGAGCGACACCGCGCCGACCCCGGCACCGCCGTAGGCGATGAGACGTACGTCGTGCTTGGCGATCAGGCGCGCGACGACGACGTTCCACAGTCCGCCGATGAGGAAGAAGAACGTGGTGGCGATGGAGAGCGACGAGACGTTCCAGCCCTGTTCCTTGCTGAACGCGTTCAGGTACACGCCCATGCCGTAGAACCCCAGGGACGAGCCGACGAACAGCATCAGGAAGCAACCGGTGACCACCCACCAGCCGGGGAATGCATCCTTCTTCGCCAGATATACGCGCGTGTCCGCAGACGGCATGGTGTGCCCCTTCCCCCGGGGCGAACCCTAGACCGAGCAGCAGGACGCCCGGTGTGTCGGAGAGTCAGACGAAGGCTGCGTAACCGTCACGCTCGAGTGTGTCGGCGAGTTCCGGCCCGCCCGACTTCACGATGCGGCCGGCAGACAGGATGTGCACCACGTCGGGCTTCAGTTCCTCCAGCAGGCGCACGTAGTGCGTGATCGCGAGCACGCCGAGGTTGTTCTCGTGCGTCGCTGCCTCGACACGACGGGCGCAGTCGCGCAGTGCGTCGATGTCGAGACCGGAATCCAGCTCGTCCAGGATGGCGATGCGCGGGTCGAGAACGCCCAGCTGCAGTGTCTCGTTGCGCTTCTTCTCGCCACCGGAGAGGTCCACGTTCAGTGCACGCGTCACGAGGTCGGCATCGAAGTTGATGCGCGCGGCCTCGGCGGTGATCATGTCGCCCAGCGTGGACACGTCCCGCCTGCGGGCGCGAAGGGCCTCCACCAGCACCTCGTCCACGTGGACACCGGGAACCTCCGTGGGGTACTGCATCACGAGGTGCAGACCCTTCACGGCGCGCTGCCACGTGGGAAGGTCCAGCATTTCCTCACCGTCCAGCAGGATGCTGCCGCCGAGCACGGTGTAGCCGGGCTTGCCCATGATGACCGCCGACAGCGTCGACTTGCCTGCCCCGTTCGGGCCCATGATGGCGTGCACCTCGCCGCTCTTCACCGTGAGGTTGATGCCCTTCAGGATCTCCTTGTCGCCGACGGCGGCGCGCAGGTCCTTGATCTCGAGTGTGCTCACTTCGCACCGTCCTTCTTCGTCACGTCGACAACAACCTCACCGTTCACGACGGAAGCGGCGTACACGGGCACGGGCACCGTGGCGGGCAGGGTGTCCGGGTGGCCGTTCTGCAGGTCGAACGCGCTGCCGTGGCGGATGCACTCCAGCTGCTTCGTCTCGCACACCACGATGCCTTCGGACAGACGGACGTCGGCGTGGCTGCACTTGTCATGGATGGCGAACACCTCGTCGTCGATGCGCACGACGGCCACGGGCACGCCCTCGACGTCGACGTGGACGGCCTTGCCGTTCTCCAGGGAATCGAAAGAGATGCCCATCACTTGCCTTCCTTCGCGAGCTTCTCGGACACGGCACGGCGCAGCGGTTCCGTGTCGACGCCCTTCGGCAGCCGGTCGAGAACGTCGTTGAAGAATCCGAACACGATGAGGCGCTCTGCGACCTCCGGCGGGACGCCGCGACTCTCCAGGTAGAAACGCTGCTCGTCGTCGATGGATCCCACGGTGCTGGCGTGGCTGCACTTCACCTCGTTGGTCTCGATCTCCAGGTTCGGCACGCTCTCGGCCCATGCACCCTCGCCGAGCGTGAGGTTGCGGTTCGTCTGGAACGCCTCGCTGTGCG
>JBEDDY010000140.1:0-12258 GCA_041176025.1 Actinomycetota bacterium
CGTTGATCCCCGCTTTCCCGGGTCGCGAGGTCACGGTCCACCGCATCGGAGTCGGCGAGGAGCACAAGTCAATGTCGACGGTGGAGGCTCTCTGCCGTGCGTTCTCGCGGGACGGCATGACGCGCAACGACGTGGTGGTCGGCGTCGGTGGGGGAATGGTCACGGACGTTGCCGGCTTCACCGCCGCGTCCTATCACCGCGGGATCCCCGTGCTGCATGTCGCGACGTCGTTGCTGGGGATGGTCGACGCGGCCATCGGCGGCAAGACGGGTGTCAACATCCCCGAGGGCAAGAACCTGATCGGTGCGTTCTGGCAACCCTCGGCCGTCGCGTGCGAGATGGACGCCCTGGCCACCCTGCCCGAGCGTGAGTCACGTTGCGGCATGGGCGAGATGGCCAAGTACCACTTCATCGCACGCGAGGACCTCGCGTCACTCGACCTTTCCGCGCGCATCGCCCGGTCGGTCGAGATCAAGGCACGCATCGTCGAGGCCGACGAGCGGGAGGGCGGCGAACGCGCGTTGCTGAACTACGGCCACACGATGGGCCATGCAATCGAGACTCTCACCGGGTACTCCATCGCCCACGGTGAGGCGGTGTCGCTCGGGCTCCTGTTCGCCGCCCATCTCGGCCGGGAACTCGGCCGCATCGATGATGCCCGCGTGGACGAGCACTACCGGGTCGTGCACGATGTCTACGGTCTCGCGATGCCTGTGCCCGGCGGGATGAGGATCGACGCACTGATCGAGGAGATGGGTCGCGACAAGAAGGCGCTGTCCTCTCTCACGTTCGTCCTTGATTCGGCCGACGGACTCCGGGTCGTTCCCGGCGTGCCGCGGGAGGCGATCGAGAACGCCTACGCGGCCTTCGTGCACAGAAACCCCTGAGACACGCACGGCCATCGGAGTACGGTGGCACCCATGAGTGAACGCTCCATTCTCGTGATCCACGGGCCGAACCTGAACCTGTTAGGCACGCGCGAGCCCCAGACCTACGGCACGGACACAGTGGATGACCATGTGTCACGGGTGGCGGGAGTGGCTGCTGCGCACGGCATCAAGGTTGATTCGTTCCTGTCGAACTCTGAATCAGAGATCGTCGGTGCCGTCCAGGGTGCCCGCGACGCATACGGCGCCATCATCATCAATGCGGGGGCATTCACGCACTACTCGTGGGCTCTTCACGATGCCCTCCGCTCCTTCGGGGGCGTGAAGGTCGAGGTGCACATCTCGAACCCCGCTGCGCGGGAGAGTTTCCGGCACACCAGCGTGATCGCGCCCGTGGTCAACGGGACGGTGGCAGGGTTCGGCGGTCTTGGCTACGTGCTCGCCGCCGAGGCCGTGGTGTCCCTTCTCGGCTGACATGGCACGGGTGAAGACACCTGCAGAACTCGCCTCGATCGAGCGGGCAGCAGGAATCGCCGACGATGCGCTCGCGAAGGTGGTCGGTCGCGGCATCGTCGGGTTCACCGAGCGGGAAGTGCGCGACCTCCTCGAGGCCGAGATGTCACGTCTCGGGTCCGATGCGCCGTCGTTCCCCACGATCGTGGCTGCCGGAACCAACGGCGTCCATCCTCATCATGAACCGACCGATGCGGTGGTCGCTGCGGGAGACATGGTTGTCATCGACATGGGTGCCACTGTCGGCGGGTGGATGTCGGACATGACCCGAACGGTGCGGGTGGGGCCAGTGTCCGCGGAACTCGAGGAGATGCATGTGCTCGTCCGTGCCGCGCAGGAAGCCGGACTGGCTGCGGTGCGTCCCGGCGTCAGCGGCAGGGAAGTGGACGAGGCGGTGAGAGCCGTGTTCAGGGCCGCGGGCGTCGAGCACGAGTTCGTCCACGGCACGGGACACGGTGTCGGCACCGTCATCCATGAGCAACCCATCCTCAACAGGTCCTGCGAGACCACCCTCCTGGAGGGGGAGGTGGTGACGGTGGAGCCTGGGCTCTATCGTGAGGGGGTCGGTGGCGTCCGTATCGAGGACCTCGTCGTGGTGACCACAACCGGTTGCCGAAGCCTCACAAGAACCCCCAAGGAACTGTCATGCCCGCCATCAGCACCAACGACCTGAAGAACGGAATCACCCTCGAGCTCGACAACGGCCTCTTCACGGTCGTCGAGTTCCAGCACGTCAAGCCCGGAAAGGGCGGCGCATTCGTGCGCACGAAGCTGCGCAATCTCCGCAACGGGAACCTCCTGGAGAAGACGTTCAACGCGGGCATCAAGGTGGAGCAGGCCATCCTCGAGAAGCGCGACATGCAGTTCCTGTACAAGGACGGCTCGGACTTCGTCTTCATGGACCAGGAGTCCTACGACCAGAGCCACGTGTCGCCCGCCGCGCTCGGCGAGGCTGCCGACTACCTGATCGAGTCCGCGGTCGCCATCATCGCCACGTACCAGGGTGACATCGTGTCGGTCGAGATCCCGGCGTCGGTCGAGCTCGTCATCGCAGAGACCGAGCCCGGCGTCCAGGGCGACCGCGTGTCCGGTGCGACCAAGCCGGCAACACTCGAGACCGGCAAGGTCATCAAGGTCCCGCTGTTCGTCAACACGGGCGACAAGGTGAAGGTCGACACCCGCACCGGCGATTACATCACGCGCGTCTGATGTCCGCGGAGAAGGGCGGCTCCCGCCGCCATGACGCCCGCACGGAGGCACGCGAACAGGCCGTCATGCTCCTGTACGAGGCGGAACAGCGTTCGTGCAGCGTGTCGCTGCTGCTGGAGGAACGTTCGATCGTCTCGGCTGAACTCACGTCACTCCTCGTCGACGGGGTCGAGGGATCAATGTCCTCTCTCGACGCGACGATCTCGTCGCACGCGCGGGGCTGGACCATCGAGCGTATGCCCGCACTCGACAGGGCCATCCTCCGGCTGGGGATCTTCGAGCTCGAGTCGCGTCCCGATGTCCCGGTTGCGGTGGTCATCGACGAGGCCGTCGAACTTGCCAAGCGATTCTCGACCGATGACTCGGGCAAGTTCGTCAACGGCGTGCTCGCGGCGGTGGCGCGAGAGACTCGTCCGGACGGGGTTAAATAGTTCCGTGAATGCCGTGGGTCGTCTCCGAAAGGTCGACCCCGCCACCTGGGTGGCCCTCGGGTTGGTTGCCCTCCATGCCGTCTGGACGACACGTCTCCAGTGGGACATCCACCGCGGTCTCGGGACGTCGTCGTACGACGTCGGTCTCTACGACCAGGGAGCATGGCTCCTCTCCCGTTTCGAGGCACCGTTCGTCACGTTGATGGGACGAAACCTGCTGGGGGACCATGCCTCGCTCGTCATGTTCCTCGTTGTGCCCCTCTACTGGCTCGTGCCGGGCACGGAGACGTTGCTCGCCGTCCAGTCAGCCGTCGTTGCCGCCGGCGCCCTGCCCGTGTACTTCCTGGCGAGGAAGAAACTCGGAAGCCGGGTGATGGCCATTGCGATGGTCGTTGTGTGGCTTCTCAACCCGGCCCTGAACGGCGCGAACCTGGAGAACTTCCACCCCGATTCGTTCCTTGCGTTGTTCCTGCCGCTCGCGCTGTGGGCCATGTTCGAGCGGCGCTGGCGAACGTATGCAGTGGCTGTGGTGCTCTGCATGACGGTCAAGGAGGACGTGTCGCTCGTGCTCGTGCCGCTCGGTCTCCTCGTGATGCTGCGGGGGGAGAGACGGAAGGGAATCGTGACGGTGGCCGCAGCCGTGGCGGCGACACTCGCGGGGATGTTCCTGTTGATGAGGTCGTTGATCGGTGTGCCCACGCGCAACGGCTGGCGCATCCCGTTCGGGGGAGTTTCCGGTTTCGTCAAGGAAGCGTTCACCAATCCCACCAACGTCCTCGAGTACCTCTCGAGCGAGGGGCGACTGTTCTACCTGTGGCAACTGTGCGCACCGTACGGTTTCGTGTTCCTGCTGGCTCCGGAGGTGGCACTCGTCAGCGGGCTCGTGATTCTCGCGAACATCGTGAGCACCTTCTGGTACCAGTTCCACATCGGGTACCACTACTCGCTGGTGATCGTGCCGGCTCTTTCCTTCGCCACCGTCATCGGCGTCTCGCGGCTTCACCGCGACTCCCGCCGCATCGCCGTGGCGGTCGTGTTCGTGTGTGCCGTCCTCGGTGCTCATGCTTGGACGCCGTTGCCGGGCGCCCGACGGGAGATCCCGCACTGGCCGGCGAGCCATCCGGTGGCTGTTGCCGCCCGCGACATCATGGGCAAGGTGCCGTCAGATGCGCGAATCGCGGTGTACCACTCGCTGGCTCCGCACCTGGCCCACCGCAAGTACGTGTACCAATTCCCGAATCCCTTCCGGGTGGTTCTGTACGGGACCGACGTGTCGCTCGAGGGAACCCGAGACCCGGCAGCAGACTCCGTGGAATACGTGGTACTCCCGCTGACCATGGATGAGGACATGAGGAAGGATCTCGCGACCATTGCAGCCGATTTCGACACGGTCGCGAAGAACGAGTACTGGGGAATCTGGAAACGCCGTCTGCCCACTTCCGCGGCGCCCTGAGATCGTGTAGAGTTGGTCTGACCGTCAAACGGGTCCCGTGAGGCCCGAACGGAAGGACAAACACATGGACACATCTGTGACGCACGCACGCCCCGCTCGCGGGGCGTTTTTCTTGCCCGGAACCGAATCGCTCCCCGTACTTCCGTGAACTCCCCGGCCGCCCTGCGCGAGACCAGGATCCTGGATGCCGACGGGATCCGTCGCGCCATCACGCGGATCGCCCATGAGGTGGTCGAACGAAACCAGGGAATCGAGAACGTCGTGGTCGTCGGGATGCAGTCCGGCGGTGTGTGGATCGCCGAGCGCATCCACGGGGCGATCCTGTCGATCGAACCGAACAGGGACGTTCCGCTCGGGGCGGTCGACGTCTCCATGTACCGCGATGACATCTCGCTGCGCCCGGTCGTGCCGAGTGCACCCACACGCATCCCGTGCGACCTCACCGGGGCGACCGTCGTGCTGGTGGACGATGTTCTGTACACGGGCCGCACGGTGCGTGCGGCGCTCGAGGCGCTGAACGACCACGGCCGCCCCCGCGCCGTGCAGCTTGCCGTCATCGTCGACCGCGGGCACCGGGAGCTCCCGATCAGGCCCGACTTCGTGGGCAAGAACGTCCCGACCCACATGGCCGACACTGTGACCGTCGGGCCCGACGGCGTGCTGATCTCCACGAGAATGGACTCCGCGCAGTGAAGCATCTCCTGACGACAGCGCAACTCGACGCCGCTGCCGTCGGCGCGTTGTTGGATGTCGGTGACCACATGGCAGAGATCAATTCACGACCGGTCCCGAAGGTGCCGGCACTGCGTGGCAAGACGGTCGCGAGCGTCTTCTTCGAGGACTCGACGAGGACCCGGTTGAGTTTCGAGACGGCGGCAAAGAGGCTGTCTGCGGACACGATGACCTTCAGTGCCTCCACATCGAGCGTGAACAAGGGGGAGAGCCTCCGCGACACGGTCGAGACCCTCGCCGCCATGGGCGTCGACGCCTTCGTGGTGCGCCACAAGTCGAGCGGAGTTCCAGAGGCCATCACGCAGTGGACGGATGCCGTTGTCGTGAACGCGGGGGATGGCTGGCACCAGCACCCGACGCAGGCCCTGCTCGACGCCTACACCATCACGAGGTCGTTCGGTGACGGGAACTCGATGGCCGGACGTCGCATCGCGATCGTCGGCGACGTCAAGCATTCGCGCGTCGCCCGCAGCGACATCGACATCTTCACGAAGATGGGGGCCGAGGTCACGCTGGTGGCGCCCGGCACCCTCCTGCCCGTCGACGCGGCTTCTTACGGGGTCGGGATCGTCCACGGGATTGACGAAGTGATAGCCACCACGGACGTGCTGTACATGCTCCGGATGCAGAAGGAGCGGATGGACTCCGCGCTCGTGCCGGACATCCGGGAATACTCCGCTCGTTTCGGGCTGGACGACAGGAGGGCCGCCCGGCTGCAAGAACATGCGCTTGTGATGCACCCGGGTCCGATGAACCGCGGTGTCGAGATGCTCGTCGACCCGGGAACCCTGCCGGGCTCGCGAATCCTCGCGCAGGTCGCAAACGGGGTGTCGATGCGCATGGCGGTGTTGTTCACGTTGCTCGGCGGTGCGCCGAACGGATTGTCACAGGGGGAATGAACATGGCGAAGAAGAACGAGTTCGTGATCAAGGGCGGCACGGTCGTCAACCGGGACGGGACGGACCGTGCTGACGTCCGCGTGAGGGACGGGGTCATCACGGAGGTCGGTGCTTCCCTCGATGCGCCGGAGACGCTCGACGCGACAGGATGCTTCGTGTCCTCGGGATTCGTCGACCTGCACACGCACCTGCGCGAGCCGGGGAAGGAAGAGGCCGAGACGATCGAGACCGGCAGCCGTGCCGCGGCGCTCGGGGGGTACACCGCGGTGGTCGCGATGCCGAACACCGACCCGGCGCAGGACAGTGTGATGGTGGTCGAGTTCGTCCGGGCACAGGGCGTGAAGGCCGGACTCGTCGATGTCATCCCTTCGGGGTGCATCACCATTGGTCGCGCCGGGACCACTCTTGCCCCGTTCGCATCGCTCGCCGGCGCCGGTGTGCGCATCTTCACCGACGACGGGAACGGCGTACAGGATCCTCTGTTGATGAGACGTGCCCTCGAGTACTCGCGCGACCTCGGCATCGTGCTCGCCCAGCACTGCGAGGTCAGTCGGCTCACTGAGGGCGCGGTCATGCACGAGGGGTCATGCTGCTCGCACCTCGGCGTGCCGGGGTGGCCGTCGATCGCCGAGGAGCTGATGCTGCACCGTGACATCGAACTGGTCAGGCTCACGGGGGCGCCGATGCACTTCCTCCACCTCTCGACCGCGGGGAGCGTGCAACTCGTGCGCAGGGCAAAGGCCGACGGTCTCCCGGTCACTGCCGAGGTGACCCCGCACCACCTGTCGCTCACGGACGAGCTTCTCGCCGGCTACGACCCCGTGTACAAGGTGAACCCCCCGCTGCGGACGATGGCTGACATCGATGCGCTGAAGGCGGGGGTCGCCGACGGCACGATCGACGCCGTGGCCACAGACCACGCACCGCACGCCCCGCACACGAAGGAGATGCCACTCGACCAGGCGCCCCCCGGGATGCTCGGTCTCGAGACTGCACTCGGCGTCGTCAACACCGCGGTCGCCCCGGATCCCCGGCGCATCGCCGAACTGTTCTCCTGGAACCCGGCACGCATCGCCGGCGTGGATGACAGGCACGGTCGCCCCGTTGCTGCAGGCGAGCCCGCGAACATCGCGGTCTGGAATCTCACGGACGTCTGGTCGGTCTCGCGTGACCGTCTCGCGAGCAAGTCCCGCAACACGCCGTACCACGGCATGGAACTGCGCGGACGCAACAGGCACACCATCTTCAACGGGAACGTTGTGGTCAAGGAAGGAAAGGCACAGCGATGACGCTGCCCATCACGGAGTCCAAGCTCGTCCTCGAGGACGGCAGCGTGTTCGAGGGCGAGGCCATCGGTTTCGCTCCCGAGAACGGCATCGCCGTCGGTGAGGTGGTGTTCAACACCACGATGACCGGTTACCAGGAGGTCATCACCGACCCCTCCTATGCCGGCCAGATCATCACGTTCACCACGAGCCACATCGGCAACTACGGCACGAACAACGCCGACAACGAGTCCCGCGCCACCTTCGCCCGCGGGGTGATCGTGCGCGACCTTGCCCGCAGGCCGAGCAACTGGCGCTCCACCGATGACCTCGACCACATGCTGACGTCCAGCCGTCTGCCGGGCATCGCCGGCCTCGACACCCGTCGCCTCACGAGGCTGCTGCGTGATGCCGGTTCGCTGCGCGGCGCATTCGGCACTGCGGACGAGGCGACCCTCCGTGCCGCGGCACTCGCCGACAGCGGCACGAGCGGCATCGATCTCGTCGCCGAGGTGACCACTCCCGAGATGTACACCGTCTCCGGTGGCAGGTTCTCCGTTGTCGCCTACGACTTCGGCATCAAGTCGACCATCCTGCGCTGCCTGTCCGACATCGCGCGCGTCACCGTCGTTCCCGCCTCGACCGCGGCCGACGAGATCATCGCAATGAACCCCGACGGTGTCTTCCTGTCGAACGGCCCCGGGGACCCCGAGATGGTCGCGAACGCCACGGCGAACATCCGCGGGATCGTGGAGGCCGGTGTGCCGACGTTCGGGATCTGCCTTGGTCACCAGTTGCTGTCGCGCGCCTTCGGTGGTCACACATTCAAGTTGCCCTTCGGTCACCACGGGGGGAACCATCCCGTCCGGAACATCGCCACGGGCGCGGTCGAGATCACCAGCCAGAACCACAACTTCTGCGTCGATCCCGACTCGCTGTCGGGGGTGGCGGACATCACCCACATCAACCTGAACGACCAGACCAACGAGGGCATGCGTTTGCTGAAGCACCGCGCCTTCAGCGTCCAGTACCACCCCGAAGCCGGACCCGGACCTCACGACAGCAGGTACTTGTTCGCGCAATTCGCAGACCTCATGGAGAACCGCTGATGCCCCGCCGTACAGACATCCACAACATCCTGATCATCGGTTCCGGCCCGATCGTGATCGGCCAGGCGTGCGAGTTCGACTACTCGGGCACCCAGGCGTGCCGCGTGCTGAAGTCGGAGGGTTACCGCGTGGTGCTCGCCAACTCGAACCCGGCCACGATCATGACCGACCCCGATTTCGCCGACCGCACGTACATCGAGCCGCTGACGCCGGAAATCCTCGCGCGCATCATCGAGCGCGAGAAACCGGATGCGGTGTTGCCCACGCTCGGCGGCCAGACGGGGCTGAACCTTGCCATGGCGCTGTACGAGAAGGGTCTCGTCGGCGTGCCGGGAACTCCCGAACTGATCGGTGCGAATGCGGAGGCAATCGCCACGGCGGAGGACCGCGACAGGTTCAAGCAGGCCATGCTCGAGATCGGCCTCAACGTGCCGCGCAGCGGCATCGCCCACAACATGGAAGAGGCGGAGAAGGTCCTTGCCGAGATCGGTCTGCCGGTCATCATCCGTCCCGCGTACATCCTCGGCGGCCGCGGAACCGGCATCGCCAACACGATGGAGGAGTTCCGGAAGGTCGCGGTGAACGGTCTCGATGCCAGCCCCATCAGCGAGATCCTCATCGAGACCTCGATCGTCGGATGGAAGGAGTACGAGCTCGAGGTGATGCGCGACAAGAAGGACAACTGCGTGATCATCTGCTCGATCGAGAACTTCGACCCGATGGGTGTGCACACCGGTGACTCCATCACCGTCGCGCCCGCCCAGACGCTGTCCGACGTCGAGTACCAGAACATGCGTGACGCGGCTCTTGCGTGCATCAGGCGCGTGGGGGTCGAGACGGGTGGTTCGAACGTTCAGTTCGCGCTCAATCCCGCGAACGGCGAGCTCGTCGTCATCGAGATGAACCCGCGCGTCTCGCGCTCATCCGCGCTTGCTTCCAAGGCCACCGGGTTCCCGATCGCCAAGATCGCGGCGAAGCTCGCGGTCGGATACACCCTCGACGAGATCCCGAACGACATCACGAAGATGACCCCGGCCTCCTTTGAGCCGACCATCGACTACGTGGTCACGAAGATCCCGCGTTGGGCCTTCGAGAAGCTCCCCGGAACTTCGGGTGTGCTCGGCACGCAGATGCAGAGTGTGGGGGAGGCCATGGCGATCGGACGCACGTTCCCCGAGAGCCTCCAGAAGGGTCTCCGCTCACTCGAGCAAGGAAGGCTCGGGTTGAATGCGGACCCGGCCGAGAAGGCAATGGGTGAACTCGACGATGCGGCGCTGCTCGCCAAGGCCGCCATCCCGACGCCGGACCGCATCTTCCAGGTGGGCGAGGCAATCAGGCGCGGTCTGGTGTCGGAGGTCCAGGATGCCACGAAGATCGACCCGTGGTTCATCGACCAGATGTCGATCATCGTCGACGAACGCAAGGCCATCGAGGGACGCGACCCGCGCTCACTGTCGAAGCAGGAGTGGCGCAGGGCGAAGCGGCTCGGGTTCTCCGACGGGCAGATCGCACACCTCACTTCCACCGACGAGGACACCATCAGGCGTCTGCGCGAGGATGCCGGTGTCGTCCCCACGTTCAAGACTGTCGACACCTGCAGTGCCG
Organism: Actinomycetota bacterium; assembly: GCA_041176025.1. GTDB lineage: Bacteria > Actinomycetota > Acidimicrobiia > Acidimicrobiales > Ilumatobacteraceae > UBA2093. The sequence goes on from JBEDDY010000140.1 coordinate 10,104, forward strand.
AGTTCGATGCGAACACGCCGTACCACTACTCGACCTACGAGGACGAGGACGAGGTCCGACCGTCGCCGCGTGACCGGGTGCTGATTCTGGGGTCGGGGCCGAACCGCATCGGCCAGGGAATCGAGTTCGACTACTGCTGCGTCCACGCCAGTTTCGCCCTCCGCGATGCAGGGTTCGAGACCATCATGCTGAACTGCAACCCCGAGACCGTCTCCACCGACTACGACACGTCGGACCGTCTGTACTTCGAGCCGCTCACGAAGGAGGACGTGCTGAACGTCATCGCAGCGGAGACGCGCGCCGCCGGGGGCAAGGCCCCGAAGGTCATCGTGTCCCTCGGTGGCCAGACCCCGCTCAAGCTGTCCGGGCAGATTCCTGCCGAGCTCGTTGCCGGCACGTCCGCACGCTCGATCGACCTGGCGGAGGACCGCGAGAAATGGAACGACCTGTGCAACCAGCTGTCGATCCCGCAACCGCCGGGAGGGACCGCACTCACCCTCGACGAGGCGAAGCAGATTGCAGCGAGGGTCGGGTTCCCCGTTCTGGTGCGGCCGAGCTACGTGCTGGGCGGTCGGGCGATGCAGATCGTCCACGACGTCGTGCATCTCGAGAGCGCGATGGAGGAACTGACGAGGTTCGGCACTCTCGGTCGCGAGGGCGGGCTCTCCGCCGAACGGCCCGTTCTGATCGACCGCTTCCTCGCGGGCGCCACCGAGGTGGACGTCGACGCGATCCGCGACCACACGGGCGAGGTCGTCATCGGTGGCGTCATGGAGCACGTCGAGGAGGCCGGTGTCCACTCGGGTGACAGTGCGTGTGCCATCCCGCCCCAGACCCTGCCGAAGTGGGTCATTGAGGTCATCGAGTCGTACACGCGGTCGATCGCCGATGCGCTTGACGTGCGTGGCCTCATCAACGTGCAGTACGCGGTGATGGGCACAGCGGTGTTCGTGATCGAGGCGAACCCCCGCGCGTCGCGCACGGTGCCGTTCGTCGCGAAGGCGACGGGTGTTCCGCTCGCGAAGGTGGCCAGCCGTGTCATGCTCGGGGCGACTCTCGCCCAGTTGCGCACCGAGGGGCTCCTCTCGGAGCCGGTGTCCGGTGGGCACGTCTCCGTGAAGGAAGCGGTGCTCCCGTTCAACCGGTTCCCCGAAGTCGACACGGCGCTCGGACCGGAGATGCGTTCCACCGGCGAGGTGATGGGAATCGACGTGTCATTCGGGCGCGCGTACGTGAAATCGCAGACCGCCGCCGGCACGACCCTGCCCACCAGTGGATTGGTGTTCATGTCCCTGAACGATGCCGACAAGCCGGCCGGGATCGTGGTTGCCAAGCGCCTCCGCGAGCTCGGTCTCGGCATTGCGGCCACGACGGGAACGGCTGAGTACCTCGCAAAGTTCGACCAGCCGGTCGACAAGATCATCGGGAAGATCTCCGAGATGGGTGGTTCATCCTCCATGGAGAACGCAGTCGACCTGATCACGAAGGGTGACATCAGCTTCGTGGTGAACACGCCGCACGGTCGCGGCTCGAGGGAGGACGGCGAGGCGATCCGCAAGACGGCGAACGCAAACCGCGTCCCGTCCGTGACCACGGTCGAGGCGGCACTTGCCGCCGTCAACGGCCTCGTCGAGCAACGCTCGAGCGAGATGACGGTCCGTTCACTCCAGGAATTCCACGGCAGGGTGTGATGGTGCGGCAACGCGACGCATGGAGAACTCTCGGTCCCGTGACCGTCGGTGGCGTGCAGATGGTTAACCCGGTGATGACGGCATCCGGAACGGCGGGCCACGACACCGAACTGTCGCCTTACATGGATCTCTCTGCTCTCGGTGCCGTCGTCGTGAAATCGCTGTACCACGAACCCTGGCCGGGCAATCCTGCGCCGCGTGTGCACGTCGCAGGTGCGGGCATGATCAACGCGGTCGGGCTCGAGGGGCCCGGGGTTCTCGCGTGGTGCAATGACTCCCTGCCGCGTCTCGAGGCGTCGAAGGCGACGACGGTCGTCAGCATCTGGGGAAGGGGGGTGGAGGACTACCGGCGCGCCGCGGAACTTCTGTCGCCCTTCACCCGCCGGATCGCCTCAGTCGAGGTGAACCTGTCGTGCCCGAACCTCGAGGGGCGCAACTCGATCTTCGCCCACGATGCGCAACTC
>JBEDDY010000141.1:0-3471 GCA_041176025.1 Actinomycetota bacterium
GCCGTTCATTGCGTCGATCACCGTGGCACGCGCGGGCGAGTCGATGTGCAGGGCGAGCAACGCCGACGCGTCGAGAACGACAGTCACCTGCGGACCGTGCCTTTGTCGGTCCGTCTCATCGCCGGACCGTACATGAATCGGTCCGTCTCATCGTCGGACCTCGGCGAGCGCGCGGTCGATGCGGGTGCCGGCGTAGAGAACGAGTGGCTCGGCGGGGACGAAGTCGCCGCGGCGGCGTGGTGGCTCCACACGTCCGTGGGCGACCAGGTCATGGAGCGAGGACCCTGAGTCGTCGCCCGTGATGGGGCCAAGCTGGGCGGCGGGCTTGCCGGCCGAGGTCACGATGATCCGTTCGCCGGCCTGGGCCCGGCGCAGGTAGGTGGCAAGAGATTCCCGCAGTTCCCGCATGCCGATCAGAGCCATGCGGGCAGATTAGCGGAATGTGTACACATATGTACACAACGCGATTGGCACGGACCGCGCCCCGGACATCAGAATGACGGCATGAATTTTGCATTTAGTGAAGAGCAGGAAGAACTCCGCAAGATGGTGCGCTCGTTCCTCGAGAACAAGTCCGCCGAAGAGGCAGTTCGTGAGCAGATGGAAACCGCCAACGGCTACGACGCCGCTGTGTGGGGCCAGATGGGTTCCGAGATGGCGCTGCAGGGCATCGCAATCCCCGAAGAGTTCGGTGGCCAGGGCTACTCGTTCATCGAGCTCGGTGTCGTCCTCGAAGAGATGGGCCGTGCACTCCTGTGCGCCCCGTACTTCTCGAGCGTCGTTCTCGCCGCCAACACGCTGCTCCTCTCGGGTGACGACGCAGCGAAGAAGGCACACCTGCCCGGCATCGCCGCAGGCGAGACCATCGCAACCCTCGCCACCACCGAGCCGTCGGGCCGCTGGGACGAGGCAGGCATCACCGTCGAGGCAAAGGGTGCAGGCTCCGACTTCACGATCTCGGGCACCAAGAGCTTCGTGCTCGACGGTCACACCGCAAACCTGATCATCGTCGCCGCACGCACCGGCAAGGGCGTCAGCCTGTTCGCCGTCGACGGCAACGCGTCGGGCCTCACCCGCACCGCACTGTCCACCATGGACCAGACGCGCAAGCAGGCCAAGCTCGAGTTCAACAACACCCCGGCGAAGCTCATCGGCACCGAAGGCAAGGGCTGGGACGTCCTGTCGCAGGTGTTCGACCTCGCAGCGGTCGCGCTCGCAGCCGAGCAGGTCGGCGGCGCCCAAAAGGTTCTCGAGATGGCAGTGCAGTACGCAAAGGACCGCATCCAGTTCGGTCGCCCGATCGGTTCGTTCCAGGCCATCAAGCACAAGTGCGCCGACATGCTGCTCGAGGTCGAGTCGGCAAAGTCCGCCGCGTACTACGGCATGTGGTGCGCCGCAGAGATGAACGACGAGCTCGCCTCGGTCGCTTCGCTCGCGAAGGCCTACTGCTCGGAGGCGTACTTCCACGCCGCAGCCGAGAACATCCAGATCCACGGCGGTATCGGTTTCACCTGGGAACACCCGGCGCACCTGTACTTCAAGCGTGCAAAGTCGAGCGAGCTGATCTTCGGCGACCCGACCTACCACCGCGAGCTCCTCGCACAGCGCATCGGTATCTGATTGCCGGTCCGCTGACACGCGGAACGATCGAGGAGAGCCCGGGCCACACGGCCCGGGCTCTTTCGTTTCCGGGGGGCGGTTGCACCGCTCCCCGGTGCAGGCGGACATCTGTCCCCGTCCTACTGTTCGTTCATGCCGCGCACCGTGATCGCCCAGATTTCCGACCCGCACATCGTGGGACCGAACGACGAATTGTTCGAGGCGTCAGACCCGGTGGGCAACCTCTCGAAGGCGATCCGACATGCCGCACAGCGTGCAGAGGCCATCATCATCACAGGTGATCTCGCGGCGCGCGCCGGCACGGATGCGGAGTACGAGGGCGTTCGTACGGTGCTCGACTCCTGCGGTGTCGACGTGCTGCTGTGCGCCGGTAACCACGACGAATCGCAGAAGATCCAGTCGTTGTTCGGCGTGCAGGGGCGCAACGGCCGGCTCGACTACGTGCACGAACTGTCACAGGGACGCCTCGTGGTGCTCGACTCCGCCCGCGCCGGTCGCGGTGACGGTGCGCTCGACGAAGACCAACTGTCGTGGCTGGACGCCGAGCTGTCCGCCGGTGCGCCGACCGTTGTCGCCATGCATCACCCGTGTTTCTCGATCGGCGGGAAGGCTCTCGCGGGTGTGCGGCTCGACGACGAGTCGGTCGATGCCCTCGCGTCGGTGATCGTGCGGCACGGCAACGTGCTGTCGGTCATCAGCGGTCATGCGCACATGACGCTGTCCACGGCATTCGCCGGCACCGTGGCGCACGCATGCCCGAGCGTCAGCTACGAATTCGACTTCCAGGGACGCAATTTGATGTACCGGCCGGGACTGCCCCAGTACATGACGTACACGTGGGTGGAGGGCGGCGCGGGGTTCTTCGCACGACAGGTGACCGTTGCCCCTGCGGATGACTGGCTGGTGATGGAAGCCTTCTAGGCACCCGCCGTAGGCTTCACGGCATGAGCGGCGCGACCATCTTCTTCATTGTCCTCTCGACGGTGCTGGTGTTCATGATCGCCGCCGGCACCGTCGGCCGTGAGGCCCACAGGCTCGATGCCGTCGCACCGCGCGTGGTGTACGAGATCGAGCAGGCAGTCCAGTTCGTCGCCGAACGTCTGCCGGCCGACACCCAGTCGAGACTCACGTTCGACGAGGTCCAGGTTCTCCTGCGCGAGCACCTGAACTGGATGGCCACGAAGGGCCTGCAGCCCGAGAAGCCGGTGGACCAGGTGCAGAACATCAGCGAACCCGTGGTGGTGGACGAGAACACGCTGACCGCGCACCTCCTCGCGCACGCAGGGGAGCGGGGCGTCGAGATCGTCGATGATGTCGACATCGTGCGCGTGGTCGATGCGCACCTCGCGTACTTCGCGGCGATCGGCGCGGTCGGGCCCCACGCCGACAACGTCTGACACCCCGCGCGTCAGTTGCGCGTCATGCCCATTGACTGATCGTTCTCTTCTTCACGTCGACGGCGGACAACGACCAGCATGAGCACCGTGGCTGCTGCGACGAGCACCAGCCACCACCACGGGAAAGTCTCAGACTCATCGGAGACGGGGGCTGCATTGCCGATGATGACTCTCTGGCGGATTCCCGCTCCGCTCTCTCGACCGACAGCCACAAGCGTCAGCAACGAGTACTCCCCGGGCGGTACCGGCACGGTTGCGGCGAAACGCCCGTCACCCCCGGTCGTGCCGCAGTCGACGGCACCGGGATCGGCGAGCACGTTGCCTTCCTCGTCGAGCCACCAACAGTCGACTCTTTCTCCGGGTGTGAGACCCGGACCCCCGATGTCCACCCCGATTCCCGGTGGGACGGGGCCGACGGGCGGGTACGGCTCCGGCAGTGAGCGGAGGATGTCGT
>JBEDDY010000142.1:0-3568 GCA_041176025.1 Actinomycetota bacterium
GCACAACGTGATCCCGGACCATTGATCACATCGTTCGTCGAATCGCACCGAGCACCCGTGCGGTCGGCACTCACGAATCGGATGAATCAATGTTCCAGCCCACACGGAGGCAACTCGCGACTGCGTTGTTGCTGTCAATCTTTTCCATTTTCTTCGTCGGCAGGATCGCCGCATCCGCCACGACATCAGTGCAGTTGGACCAGTGCGCCAACCTCGGGACCACGTGCGACACCTCCCACCCGTCACAGTGGCAGAACGGCAATCTCGGATCCTCGAACTCGCATTACAGCGAGGGCGAATCGGTCCCGTACCGGGCAACGCTGGTGGACCTGACGGTCGGTGAGACCTATGGCGTGCAGCTCGAATGGGACACCACCCAGTCCGGTCTGCATGCCATCGACTACCTCACGTCCGTTGCACGCACGGAGACGACAGCGGACGGATGTGCGGGCATCACGTGTTCCACCCCGGTGTCCACTCTCCCCATACCCATCGACTCTCTCGTGACTGCCGCAGGGGTGACGCAGGTGGCCGCCCAGTCGATCCGCATCGACGGAGGCACATTCCCCGCAAGTGGGGCGAGCATTGCGAACTCGGGCGACCTGTGCGGCACCACAAGCTGCACCCTTGCGTCCAACCCCACGGCGTACTCGCACACGGGGACGTTCGCGGGCACCAGCACGGCCTCGACGACGGTGTACTTCACCGCCTCGGCACCGACGATCGTGCTCTCCTGGTCAGGCCACATCGCGTCGCAGACGGACTGGGGCACGGGAAACTCGGCTTCGTCGATCAACGGGTCGCCGTACCACATGCGTCTCATCGACTTCGTGTGCTCCGACAAGAACTGCTCGGTGGGCAACCAGGACCGGTCCATGAGCAGCGGAGCGATCGCCGCCCCGGTCACCACGACCACGGCACCCGCCACCACCAGCACGACGTCAACAACGATTGACGCATCGACCACCACGACGACCGAGCCGCCGACCACCACGACGACAATCGAACCGACAACGACAACGACCACTCCCCCCACCACCACGACGACGGTGGTCGGCACCACGACAACGGTGGTCGGCACCACGACAACCATTGCCGCCACGACCACCCTTGCCCCGACAACCACCGTCGCACCCACGACAACCGCCGTGGCAGTCACGACAACGACAACCGGGACCGACCTGTTCACGGTCTTTCCCACCACGACCGTCCCGAACGACGACGACTTCATCACGTTGTTCCCCACGGAGCTCCCGGCCACCGGTCGACTCTGGACGTCGCCGTTCCTGGTTGCGATCGCCCTTCTCGTCATCGGTGCGGCCGCCTGGTTCTCGACCCGTCGCGGAGTATCAAAGCGGAGACACTAAGTATGGAAATTTGTCGCCATCAAGTAATTCACCAGTCAGACTCGTCACAGGCGCACACGCGCACCACACAAGGGAGCAGAAAATGAATGCACGAATGGTCATCTGTCATCGGTCGGAGACGGCAGCCAATCACCTGGCCGAGGCCCTGCTGCGGTCCCGCATCGCACTCACAGCCGATGTCTCGGTCGGTCTCGCGAAGATCCCGACGGTCTTTTCCGAGCCGAAGAAGGTCGACGCCTGCCTGATTGATTCGGCACTCCTGCCGAAGTGCCTGGAGCCGGACACTCTCCCGCGCCTCCCGCGCGGGTCCTCCATGAAGCGGATCGTCATGGCCCCGGCTGTGCCCAATTCGTTGCTCATCCAGGCCGCCCAGGCCGGTCTCGACGATGTCATCGACATGTCACAGTCGCCCGAGAAGCTCCTGACACAGTTCCGCGAGTCTCTGGCGGGCAGGCACTCCCTGCGGGCGCACCCGATCTGGAACTCGATCCACCCGCCGAGGGACGTGCACGACCTGACGTCGCCCTACCGTGATTCGATCGACCGCGAGATCGTGTCGATGATCGCGGCCGGTCTGACGGACGACGAGATCTCACACGGCGTGTACCTGTCGTGCCAGACGGTGCGCAACCGCATCAGCCGCATGCTGGAGCGGTCGGGGACCCGCAACCGCACGCAGCTTGCGGCCACGTACATCCGCGAGCAGTACCACGACCTGGACACAATTGCGTTCGGCACGGATGTTGACGACCCCCTGATGCCTCCCCGTTTCCCGGTCGCCATCTGAGGATTGCCGCGACACGAGCCGTCACTTCACGGTGACGGTGACCCACTTCGACTTGTTGCCGGCGCGGTCGACGGACCTGATCCACAGTTTCTTGGCTGTCGTCTTCACCTTGAATGTGTGTGTCTTCGCCTTCGGTTTGGATGCCTTCACGGTTGCCACCTTGCCACCCGAGGACTTCTTCACCTCGAACGCACCGATGCCACTGTTCGCATCGGAGGCCGAGATGCGCAGCGTCACACCGTTCCTGGCCGCCGATGAACCGACGGACTGCACCGTCACCGTCGAGTCCGCGACGGTTGCCGCCGAACCGGAAGCAGCACTCGTCGTGGGGGCCGTCGTGTCGAGGATGATGTCATCGGACTGGGCAAGGGATTGGTTGCCGAACCTCGTCACGAACTTCACGTACACGACCTTCGGCAGACGCTCGTCCTTTGTAGCCACGAGGGTCCACTTGATCTCCGCCGACGCGTCAGTGAGCGCGAACGTCTTTGCCGACTTGAAGCCACCGTCGTTCGACACGATTGCCTGGGTGGAGCCCGCCGTGGCGGTCACGGTGACGGTGACACTGCGCGAATTGGTGAACTCGGCCCCGTCGTTGATGGACACCCCGACGGGACGCCCGCTCGTGAAGGACGACACCGACCCGACAACGGTTCCGGCGGAGTTGGTCGCCTCGATGCGGAAGTAGTACACCGTGGCTTCCTTCAGCTCCGTGAGGGACACGGAGACATCCTTGTTGCCCGTGCCCGTCTGTGTCGTCGCGGTCGCTTCCTTCGTGTCGGCGGCGAGTGTCGACGTGGTTCCGTAGACGAATTTCACCGAGGTGGGTGCACCCTTCGGGTCCACGGTGCCGTTCAGCACGGCCTTGCCGGCAGAGATGCCGGTGGCCGTCCCCGTGGACACCGTCGGAAGAACCGACGAGATGGAGAACGAACGGTCAACCGGGCTGGCGGCCGCCCACATGGCATACACCGCCCTGCTGGCCGTGATGGTGCACGTGCCGACACCGACGAGGGTGACGGTTGTTCCGCTGACCGTGCAGGTCGAGGTGGTCGCGCTCGCGAACGACACCGATCCACCCGAACTGGACGTTGCCGAGACGGACACCGTGCCGTCGCTCATGCTCTTGTCGGCGAGGGCACCGAAAGTGATCGTCTGTGGTGCCGCACCGGTGACCTCGAGCGGCGTCGGGTCGGAGAACACGATTCCGGTGCGCGTGGGGGCGCCGAGACGGCCGTTCGCCACGGTGCCCCAGCAGTACACGCCACCGACAGTCGTGATCCCGCACGAGTGCATGTAACCGGCGATGACATCGGCGAAGTTCGTCACGTTCACCACGTCAAGTGGCACGCCGAGCGTGCCGCTGCTGCCCGAGAGCCCGCTGCCCATGAGACCGTTCATGTTGTCACCGAAG
>JBEDDY010000143.1:0-5019 GCA_041176025.1 Actinomycetota bacterium
CGCATCGGCAACCTCACGTTCGCGAACGACGCGGCCCGCACGCTGATCGGTGTCGACCCCACGATGTCGGTCTCCGACGACGTGGCCGCACGCACCTACATGCAGGCGGTGCGCGACCAACTGCCGCGTTTCATGCTGGATGCAGGCACGACGAACGCCAACAGATGGGAGGGCGAGATCGCGTTCCGCTCGCCCGAGGGTCTCGCGCGCACGTTCACGGTCATCGCACAGGTGGTGCGCGAGCCGGACGGTTCGGTGCACCACTGGGCAACGATCGCGCGCGACATCACCGAGGAGCGCCAGGCGCGCGCGGAACTCGACCGCATCGCCACGCATGACGCACTCACCGGCCTGCCGAACCGCGTCCTGTTCATCCGAAAGACCACCGAGGCACTGGAGAGGGCCGGCACCACGGGCGTGAAGGTGGCCGTTCTCTTCATCGACCTCGACAAGCTGAAGCACGTCAATGACACCATCGGCCACGCCGTCGGTGACCAGTTGATCGTCTCCATCGCCAGGCGACTGGCGAACGCGACACGCCCGAACGACACCGTCGCGCGGATCGCAGGCGACGAGTTCGTGGTTCTCTGCGAGGGCGTGCTGGATGACCATGTTGCGCTCGACATCGCCGAACGCATCCGCACCGCCATCACGGGGCCGCTCGTGCTGCACGGCGTCGAGATCGAGGCCGGCGCCAGCGTGGGGGTCGCGATGGCCACCGACGACCTTCTCGCCGAGATGAGCCCCGCTGATGCCGCGGTGACGCTCCTGCACTCCGCCGACACCGCGATGTACAGGGCCAAGCAGCGCGGCCGCGGACGCAGTGAACTGTTCAACGACCAGATGCGCACCGCCGCGCGCGAACGTGCCGCTCTCGCGGCGGAACTGGAACAGGCGCTCGCCGGAGACCAGTTCGAGATCGTCTACCAGCCGATCGAGCTCGCACACGCCGGCCGCATCGCAGCCGTGGAGGCGTTCCTGCGCTGGAACCACCCCGTGAAGGGCCAGCTCTCCCCCGTCGCGTTCATCGATCTCGCCGACGAATCGGGCCTGATCGCCCCCATCGGCGACTGGGTCCTCGACACGGCGGCTGCCGACCTGCGCTCGTGGATCGATGCGGGCCTCGTCGACCGTGGCACCTGCCTTCACGTGAACGTGTCGCGACGGCAGCTCGCCGACACGACGTTCGTCGACCGCACGGTGAACATCCTGCGCGAGCGCGGTCTCGACGGGACCCAACTCGTGTACGAGACGGGCGAATCGACGCTCATCGACAGCAACCCCGCGGTTCTCCGCACAGTCAACGCACTGAAGCGAAACGGTGTGCGCATCGCGGTGGACGACTTCGGCGCCGGAAACTCCTCGCTCGCCGCGCTGCGCACCTTCCCTGCCGACATCCTGAAGATCGACGGCACGCTCGTGCGCGACGTCGGACGGACAGACGGCGGCGACGACCCGATGGTGCGCTCCATCATCCAGCTTGCCCACTCCCTCGACCTCAGCGTGTGCGCCGAGTGGGTGACGAGCGACGACCAGCTGAAGCGGCTGCGCATTCTCGGGTGTGACCTCGTCCAGGGCAACCGCATCGGGGCGACCGCGGCACTCGCCGAGTTCACCGACCGCCTGTCGAAGCGCCGCTCCAGCGACGACGCCCATCACTGACCGACGGTCAGGGCTGCGGAACTGCCGGTGCCGGACCGGTGCCGGCAAAGTACGCAAGCAACGGTGCCGCGTCGTTCGAGATGCGCACCACCGACGTTCCGTTGATCATGTCGAGGGACACGGGAAGCGCGTGGGACACGGCCCCGCCCGAGGCCGCCGGCCGCAGCTTGCGGGCCAGGTCGACCAGTTTCAGGCCGTCATCGACCGAGAACGCGGATGTCGACCGGCGCATGACGGATGCAGCGTCGAGCGGGTGCGACGCCACGTACTTCGCTGCCGACTTCAGCAACGACGTGACGAACTGGCGCTGGCGTGCCGTGCGGCCGATGTCGGCCGTGGGGTCCACTTTCCAGCCGCCTTCCTTGTACTTCTGCTCGAAGTGACGCGACCTCGCGAATGCGAGAGCCTGCGTGCCGTCGACGACCTTGCACGCCTTGCGGCCGATGTAGAAGCCCGTGTGCTTGTCACGTGACGCACGGTCGACGCACAGTTCCACACCGTGGATGGCGTCCACGATCGTCTTGAATCCCTGGAAGTTGACCTCGAGGTAATGGTGGATCGGGATGTTCAGTGCGCGCTGCACGGTGCGCACCACCGTGTCCGGACCGTGACGGTAGGCCGCATTGATCTTGTCGAACTTCTCCCCCGAGCCGATGCGGGCCCACAGGTCGCGCGGCACCGACATGAGCGACACGGACTCGTCCTTCGTGTCGTACCGGAGAACCATCAGGGTGTCGGAACGCTGCCCGGGCTGGGCGTCGACACCACCGACGTTCGCGTAATCAGGGTCCGAGGGGTCGGAACCCTCACGGGAATCCGACCCGACGAGGAGGTAATTCTCGATGCCGGGGGTGGCAGGCGACAGTGCGGGCGTCACGCCGGGCACGCGTGCCACGCCGTCGAGCTGCGAATTGGTGGCACGGACGAGACCGAACGCCCCGGCAAGGGACAGCACGACGGCCGTTCCCACGATGAGAACCCACCTCGGGTAGCCCGAGATGCGAGACAGTGGGGACTCGGGCGGCACGAGCCAACGCTAGTCAGGTTGATGCAGGTCGAAGATGCACCACATCGGCCGTGTCGAACCGGTGCGTCACCGCGCACTCATCGAGAACGACGAGTCGACCGTCCGGTTCCACGTCGACGGCGCGGCCCGTGACGAACCGGTCACCGGGTAACTCCACCCTCACCGGCGCCCCGATGGTGGCGAGAGAGGACCGGTACGCGGCGTGCATCGAATCACCGTCGAGCGCGAGCAACTCGTCGATGACGGGCAGCATCGCATCGAGGAACCCGGCGGGCTCGATCTCGCGGGACCAACCGCTGCTCCTGAGGCTGATGGCGCCATCGGGTGCGGACGCGATGTTCACACCGATGCCGACCACCACGAACGACGGCCTGTCTCCCTCCAGCGGTCCGGCCTGCGCGAGCACGCCCGCGAGCTTCGTCGTCCCGACCAACAGGTCGTTCGGCCACTTCATGACGGCATCGACGCCGACCGAACGCGCGACGTCACGGGCAGCCATCGCCACCGCCTGTGTCAGCACGTGGGGGTCGCGGGGAACCCGACGGAACAGGAACGACACGAGCAGGTTCTCGCCCGGCTCGGCCTGCCAGGTGCGGTCGAGGCGACCCCTGCCCGCTGACTGGAACCCGGCCCGCAGAACGGTGCGGTCGGGAGCCCCCGCGAGGCCCTGTTCCAAGAGGTCGGCGTTGGTACTTCCCGTCTCTGCGACGAAGTTGACCCTCCAGGGGCCCGGTTGGTTCTTGTCGGCAAAGTCCATTGGGGCAAGATAGACCCCTGTGCTGAAGAAAATCCTGATTGCCAACCGCGGTGAGATCGCCGTCCGAGTCATCCGCGCCGCCCGCGAGCTCGGGATCGCCACCGTCGCCGTCTACTCCGAACTCGACCGCAACGCCCTCCACGTGCGCCTGGCGGACGAGGCCTACGCCCTGGGTGGCCAGACAGCAGCAGAGAGCTACCTCAACACCGAGGCCATCCTGGACGCCATCAAGAAGAGCGGCGCCGACGGCGTGCACCCCGGCTACGGCTTCTTCAGCGAGAACGCGGACTTCGCCCGTGCCATCACAGCAATGGGTGTGGCGTTCATCGGGCCCCCGCCGGAAGCCATCGACGAGATGGGCGACAAGGTCTCCAGCCGCAAGGCAGCACTGCGCGGCGGGGCACCGATCGTCCCCGGCACCACGGAGTTCGTGACGACCGCCAAGGAGATCGTCGACTTCGGAAACGAGTTCGGTTTCCCGGTCGCCATCAAGGCGGCCTACGGCGGTGGCGGACGCGGGATGAAGGTCGTCCACTCGGCCGCCGAGGTGCAGGATGCGATGGACTCCGCACAGCGCGAGGCGAAGAACTTCTTCGGTCGCGACGAGATCTACGTGGAGAAGTACCTCACGTGGCCGCGCCACATCGAGGTGCAGCTTGTCGGTGACCAGCACGGCAACGTCGTCTGGGTCAGCACCCGCGACTGTTCCGCACAGCGACGCCACCAGAAGTTGATCGAAGAGGCACCGGCGGCCGCACTGCCGAAGGGTCTCGAGGACGAGATGGGCGCCGCGGCCGTCAAGGCCGCGAAGGCGGTCGGCTACTACAACGCCGGCACCGTCGAGTTCATCTACCAAGACGGCGAGTTCTTCTTCCTCGAGATGAACACCCGCCTGCAGGTGGAGCACCCCGTCACCGAGGTCATCACCGGCATCGACCTAGTGGAGTGGCAGATCCGCGTCGCCTCCGGCGAGAAACTGCCGATGTCACAGAAGGAAGTGCTCGCGACCCGTCGCGGACATGCCATCGAGATCCGCATCAATGCCGAGAACCCGGCGGGCGGCAAATTCCTGCCCTCCCCCGGCCCGATCAACAAGCTCGTCACGCCGGACGGCTTTGGCGTCCGCTTCGACGGCGGCTACGAGGCCGGCGATTCGATCAGCCAGTACTACGACAACCTCGTCGGCAAGCTGATCGTGTGGGGCAAGGACCGCGAGACCGCGATCGCACGCACCATCCGCGCACTCGAGGAGATGGTCATCGAGGGCATCGCCACCACGATCCCGGCCGACCTCGCGATCCTTCGTCACCCCGAATTCGTCGCGTTCGAACACTCCACGAAGTGGGTGGAGGAACGACTCGACCTCTCGAACGTCGACGCAGCACCCGTCGCGGCACCTGCCGGTGACGACGACACACCGCTCGTCCAGCGCACCACGACCGTCGAGGTCAACGGCCGTCGATTCGACGTGAAGCTGTGGGTGCCTGAGACCGCCGGCGTCGCGGCCGCACCGAAGGCCAAGAAGCCTGCCCGTGCTGCCTCTTCTTCGGGTGGCGGTGCCGGCGGTCTCGGG
>JBEDDY010000144.1:0-3588 GCA_041176025.1 Actinomycetota bacterium
CATGCGGCCAAAGACCAACTTTGGATTACGTGCTTGGCATACGTCTGGACCAATGCCAAGACGCTCCATGACGCCGGGGCGGAAACCTTCAATGAGTGCATCAGCCTTTTCCACCAATTGCAGCAAAGCTTCAACGCCCTCTGGGCTCTTCAGGTCGAGCGCGATGTTGCGACGTCCGCGCAGCATGAGGTCACCCGCGGGCTTGTCTGGCGCCGGGCCGCGCACTGCCTGTGCGCGGTCCACCCGGATCACCTCCGCCCCCATGTCCGCGAGCAGCATCGCGGCGAACGGGCCCGGCCCGATTCCTGCGATCTCGAGAATCCTGTATCCGGTGAGTGGTCCAGCCATGTCAATCGTTCCTTCGTGGGTGTCGGTTACTTGTGTGCGCGGCGTGCGTGGCCGCCGATGGTCTCACGGAAGACGGGCCACAGCGGTGTGGGCATGTCGTGGCCCATGTCGTTCAGTTTCAGGAGCACCGCACCGGGGATGAGTTCGGCCGTGCGTTCACCGCCGCTCGGGGTCAACAGCGTGTCGTCGCGGCCGTGGATGACGAGCGTCGGGACGTCGAGCTTCTGCAACGCCTCGCTGCGGTCCCCCGATGCGTAGATCGCGGCCAACTGGCGGTGCGCGCCCTCGGGATAGAAACTGCGGTCGTACTCGCGGGCCGCGCGCGCCCTTGCCTCGGCGAGATCGAAATGCTTCTTCGATCCCCACACCGCCCAGTTGGCCGCACTCTCGATGTACGCGGCCCGGTCGGGTGCCGGCGGCGCGAGAAGTGTCGCGAGCGCCTCGTCTGTGGGTGTTCCGTAGGCGAGATCGCCCACCGTCGACATGATCGAGGTGAGACTGATCGTGCGGTGCGGATGCTCGATTGCGAAGGTCTGGGCGATCATGCCGCCCATCGAAGCGCCGATGATGTGGGCCTTCTCGATGCCGAGCGTGTCCAGCACGCCGGCCGCGTCAGCCGCCATGTCACTCAGCAGGTACGGGACCGGCGGGGGTGTCTCCCCCATCATCACTGCGGCAGTCACCTTGTCGGTCTCGGCCATCACACCGTCGAACTTCGTGGACAGCCCGCAGTCGCGGTTGTCGAACCGCACGACGTGGAAACCGTCCTCGACGAACATCTTCATGAAGTCGTCGTGCCACGCCGTCATCTGGGCCGTGAAGCCCATGATCCAGAGCATGGTGGGATGGGCGGGATTCCCCATCGACTCGAACTCGATGGTCACTCCTGATGGCAATGTCGTCTGCGGCATCCCGACAGTCTCCCAAAAACAGGTCCCTTGCCCCGCAGGCGGAGTGGCTCAGCCGAGCAAACGGCGCTTCTGCTCCTCGAATTCCTCGTGGCTGAGGGCCCCGCGGTCGCGCAATCCCTCGAGCCGCTCGAGTTGGTCGGCGATGTCGCCGTGCGAGGGGGCGGGCCTGAAGTTGCCGGTGGACCGGCTGTTCATCGCCTTGTGGATCGTGTTCTGCACGAACTCGGGCCGGGGCACGTGCGTGATCCGGGTCGTTCCTGCCGTCACCTCGGACTTCGTCCTGCTGCCCCGGCCCCCGTCCTTGTCCCGGTCCTGCTGGTGGACGACGACCGTGGCCGACTCACCACTGTCGATTTCCAGGTCCCCCATGCCGAGGAGCCGCTGGAAGATCGTCTGGCGGAAGTTCACGTTGTTGACCTTGTCGATCGGTATCTCGACACCGTGACGGGTGAGGGTCCCGGACCGGGAGATCACGCGGTAGTTCGTGACGACGAAACTCGTTGTCCGCCACTTGATGATCTCCACGATCAACCACCCACCGGACACGAGAATGGCCGCGAGAGCCGTGTACCCGAGGATCATGAGCGGTATCCCGTCGAAGCGTCCCAGCACCCACAGCCCGACGATGCCCACAACCACTGTGGACATCGCCTGTGGACCGTAGAACCACCAGTGTGGATGCATGTCGAGAACGACGTTCTCGTTGTCATTCAGGAGCCTGCGCGGGAACGGCATGGTGTCGACTGTAGCCACCGCCTAGTTTCGTGCCGTGCGCTTCGACCTCTCCGACAGAACCCCCGCCACGGTGGACGAGATTCTCCGGGGACTTGACGACGACCAGCGCACTGCGATCACGGCGCCGCCCGGTGTCGTTGTCGTGCGCGCGGGAGCCGGATCCGGCAAGACGACGGTGCTGACACGCCGCATCGCGTGGCGGGTCGCCACCGAGTCGGCGTCACCCGACCATGTGCTCGCCATCACCTTCACACGTCAGGCCGCCACCGAGATGCGCACGCGACTGCGTCGTTTCGGCATCGACGGCAACCCGCAGATCCACACCTTCCACGCCCTCGGGCTCCGCTTGTTGACGCAACGTGCGGCGGACACGAACAGGCCGAAGCCACTGGTGGTCACGAACCGGATGGCCATTCTCTCGGGGGCGCTCGGCCAGGATGCGAAGCAATCGAGCCTGGCGGGCATCGCGAACGCCATCGACCATGCCACCGTGAGGATGCTCTCGGGCCGCGACCTGGACGGCGCCCTGTCGGCCTCGGGAATCCAGCGCGACGTCACACGCGACCAGTTCGAGAGGATCGTCGCCCGCTACGAGGACACCAAGCGCAAGCGAGGTGTCGTCGACACGAACGACCTGATCTCGCATGTCGTCCGCGACGCGCAGCGCGACCCCCGATTCGTCCAGTCGATGCGCCACCAGTTCCGTCACGTCTCGGTGGACGAGGCACAGGACATGAACCCGCTCCAGTACGAGTTCCTTCGCCTCCTCGTGGCGGACCCACCCGACGTCTTCGTCGTGGGCGACCCGAACCAGGCGATCTACGGGTTCAACGGCGCCGACAACCGTCTGTTCGACGAGTTGCCGGGACTTGGTGCCGGTGCGCGTGTGGTGACCCTCCCCTCGAACTACAGGTGCACGCCGCAGGTCGTCGAGACGGCATCACGGTTCCTCCGCAACGGTGGCCAGCAGATCGAGGCCGAGTCACGCCGGCCGAACGGCCGGGCGGTGGCCTTCATCGGGTGCGAGAACGAGTTCGCCGAGCGCAACGTGATCGCGAGGGAACTCAGGCGCATGCACGACACGTGCGGCACGTGGAACCTGCTGGCGGTGCTGGTTCGCGTGAACGCTCTCGCCGACGACGTCAGCGAGTTCCTGAACGCGCAGGGAATCCCCGTCCGTTCCGGCCGGCGCGGTCCGGAGTGGTCGGCAGCCATCGCACAGGCAACCTCACTGACGTCCCGCGAGACGCTCAGCATCTGGTCGAGCGACGTGCTGGACTCGGGCGACTACGAGCCGACGCACCCGGAGCACGAGATCGCCACGAGGGTGCGGGAGTTCCTCGACGACAACCGCAGCGGATCGGTGGACGGTCGTGCGTTCGGGTCGTGGATGACGACGACCGTCGACCGGACCGAGGTCGAGGGTGTCGAGGTGATGACGTTCCACGCCGCCAAGGGCCGCGAATGGTTCGGCGTGGTGGTTGCCGCAGCCGAGACCGGTTACCTGCCTCACTCGTCGGCGAAGGCGGCTGCCCAGAAGGCCGAGGAGGCCCGGCTCGGCTACGTCGCGCTCACCCGTGCCGCCGACGAGTGA
>JBEDDY010000145.1:0-7154 GCA_041176025.1 Actinomycetota bacterium
GCCGCAGTGACCCCTGCTCCTTCCGCTGCTCCGGCCCCGGCAGCACCGGCGCCCACCACGGCTGCACCCGCCGCCCCGGCACCGGCCGTCCCGGCACCCGTCGCGTCCGACGTGAAACCGGAACCGATCCGCGGTGCCGGCGCCGCCATCGTGTCGAACATGGAGCGCAGCCTCTCGGTGCCCACGGCCACGAGTTTCCGGAACGTCCCGGCCCGCCTCCTCGAGGTGAACCGCAAGGTCATCAACGACTACCGCGTGCGTCACGGTCTCTCGAAGGTCTCGTTCACGCACATCATCGCGTACGCCATCGTGAAGGCGATCAGCGAGTCCGTGCCCGCGATGAAGAACTCCTACACGGTCGACGCGGACGGCAAGCCGCAGATCGTGCGCAACCCTCACGTCAACGTCGGGCTCGCCGTTGACGTCGACAAGGGCGACGGCACCCGCAACCTGGTGGTGCCTGTCCTGCGCGATGCGGACACGCTGTCCTTCGGCCAGTTCCTGGTGGCCTACGACGACCTCATCCGCAAGGTGAAGTCCAACAAGCTGACGATCGCGGACTTCCAGGGTGCGAACGTGAGCATCACGAACCCGGGCACGATCGGCACCGTCCAGTCCGTGCCGCGACTGATGCCCGGCCAGGGCGTCATCGTGGGTGTCGGCAGCATCGACTACCCGGCCGAGTTCCAGGGCTCCGACGAGGCGAACCTGAACACCCTCGGCATCTCGAAGGTCGTCACGGTCACCAGCACGTACGACCACCGCATCATCCAGGGTGCAGAGAGCGGACTCTTCCTGAAGCGTGTCCACGAACTCCTGCTGGGCGACCACGGCTTCTACGACGACGCGTTCCGTTCGCTCGACATCCCTTACATCGCCGTCAAGTGGTCGACTGATGCGAGCCCGCTGAACCGCGAAGAGTCGCTGATGGACAAGCAGATGCAGGTGGCCACGCTCGTGCGCGTGCACCGCGTCCGCGGCCACCTGCTCGCCGACATCGACCCGTTGCGCTGGAACGCACCGGAGCTGCCGAAGGAACTCGACCCTGCCACGTACGGGATCACCATCTGGGACCTCGAGCGTGAGTTCCTCACGGGCGGTGTGGCCGGCAGCACGAAGATGAAGCTCGACGAACTTCTGGAGGTGCTGCGCGACGCGTACTGCCGCACGGTCGGCATCGAGTACATGCACATCCAGAACACCGACGAGCAGCGCTGGATCCAGTCGCACGTCGAGGGCGTCACCTTCACCCCCACGCTCGACCAGAAGCTGCGCATCCTCGAGCGTCTGAACGCGGCCGAGGCGTTCGAGAAGTTCCTCGCCACCAAGTACGTCGGCACGAAGCGGTTCGGTCTGGAGGGTGCAGAGTCCATGATCCCGTTGATCGACGAGATCGTGTCGGCCGCCGCCGACCAGGGGCTACACGAGGTCATCTTCGGCATGCCGCACCGCGGACGTCTGAACGTGCTCACGAACATCCTCGGAAAGAGTTACAACCAGGTGTTCAAGGAGTTCGAGGGCCACATCAGCCCCGACTCCGTGCAGGGCAGCGGCGACGTCAAGTACCACCTCGGCGCGCACGGCACGCATGTGGCGCCCTCGGGCAGGACCATCGAGATGGAACTCGCCGCCAACCCGAGCCACCTCGAGACGGTGAACGGCGTCGTGCTGGGCATGGCCCGCGCCATCGAGGATCGCACGGACGCCGAGCCGTTCGACGTCCTCCCCGTGCTGATGCACGGTGACTCGGCATTCGCCGGGCAGGGAATCGTCGCCGAGGGTCTCGCCATGAGCGGCATCGAGGGGTACGCCGTCGGCGGCACCATTCACCTCATCGTGAACAACCAGATCGGCTACACGACCTCGCCGTCGGACTCGCGCAGCTCGCTGTACGCGTCCGACGTCGCGAAGTCGGTGCAGGCACCGATCTTCCACGTGAACGGCGATGACCCCGAGGCCTGCGTCCGTGTCGCCCGACTCGCGTTCGAGTACCGCCAGCGGTTCCACAAGGACGTCGTCATCGACATGATCTGCTACCGACTGCACGGCCACAACGAGGGCGACGACCCCAGCTACACGCAGCCGCTCATGTACAAGGCGATCGCCGAGAAGCGTCCGGTGCGCAAGATCTACGTGGAGAGCCTCGTGAAGCGCGGCGACATCAGCCTCGACGTCGCCGAGCAGGCGCTGCAGGACTACCAGAACAAGCTCCAGGTGGCGCTCGACGACGCGCGTGCGAACGCGCCGGAGAAGCGCAAGGCCGCGA
This sequence comes from Actinomycetota bacterium, assembly GCA_041176025.1. Classification (GTDB taxonomy): domain Bacteria; phylum Actinomycetota; class Acidimicrobiia; order Acidimicrobiales; family Ilumatobacteraceae; genus UBA2093. The sequence continues at coordinate 2,267 of JBEDDY010000145.1, forward strand.
AGCCGCCGGCACCCGCGGGCGTGCTGCCGCACGTCAACACCGGCATCAGCCGCCAGATGTTCGACTCCATCTTCCGAAAGCTCACCGACTATCCGGAGGGTTTCGTTCCGCACCCGAAGCTTGTCCGCCAGTTCGAGGCGCGCGTCAAGCAACTCGAGACCGACGGCGACTTCGAGTGGGCCATCGGCGAGGCACTTGCGTACGGATCGCTCCTGCTCGAGGGCTACGACGTGCGTCTCGCCGGCGAGGATGCCCGTCGCGGCACGTTCGCCCACCGTCACGCCGCCCTCGTGGACTACGAGACGGAGCAGAAGTGGGTCCCGCTCGCGGAGCTTCCCGGCGCCACCGGTCGCTTCTGGGTGTACGACTCATTGCTGTCCGAGTACGCGGCGCTCGCCTTCGAGTACGGGTACGCGCACGCGAACCGCGACGCGCTCGTGCTGTGGGAGGGCCAGTTCGGCGACTTCGTGAACGGCGCACAGATCGTGATCGACCAGTACATCGTGGCCGCCGAGGACAAGTGGAAGCAGCAGAACGGACTCGTCATGCTGCTGCCGCACGGGTACGAGGGCCAGGGCCCCGAGCACTCCAGTGCGCGCATCGAGCGGTTCCTGCAGTTGTGCGCCGAGGACAACATCCAGGTCGTCAACGCCACAACGGCTGCGCAGTTCTTCCACGTCCTGCGCCGCCAGTTGCACCGTGACATCCGCAAGCCGCTCGTGATCTTCACCCCGAAGGCACCGCTGCGCATGAAGGAGAGCCGTTCGCGCATCGAGGACGTCCTCGACGGGTCGTTCCGGGAGGTCCTCGACGACCCGCGCGTCGGTGACAAGTCACGCATCCAGCGTGTCGTCCTCTGCAGCGGCAAGGTCGCGTGGGACGCCATGTCCGAGCGAGACAAGCGCAATGCGCCGGTCGCCGTCATCCGCGTGGAGCAGCTCTACCCGTTCCCGCTCGAGCAGATCAACGCGATGATCGGCCTGTACCCGAACGCGAAGGAAGTCGTCTGGCTGCAGGAGGAGCCCGAGAACATGGGCCCGTGGCACTTCGTGGAACACCGCATCTGGCGCCTGAAGGAGCGCGGCTACGACCTGCGCCACGTCGCGCGCGTGGAATCGGGCAGTCCGGCAACGGGCTCGAAGGCGATCTCCGACCAGGAACTCGCCGATCTGATGGACGAGACGTTCACCGGTTTCTGACCGGGAACGACAGCCGCATTCAGTCGAAGGGGAGCCCCACGTGGGCCGACAGTTCGGCAAGTGCCCGTGACGGGTCCCCGACCTTGACCGTGCGCATGCCCATCGCCGCCGCGGGCTTCAGATTGATCCCGAGGTCGTCGAGGAACACACACTCGGTGGGTGACACCTGCAGGAGATCGCACGCGATCTCGTAGAAACGCGGCTCGGGCTTGCGGCACCCGACCTTGCTGCTCTCCACGACGTGGTGGAACCTGGCCATGATCTCGCGCACCTCTGCCTGACGTTCGCTCTGGGGCTCCGCCGTGCTGACCACGTTATTGGTGAGGCATGCGGTGAGGAACCCGTTCGCGATCACGGTGTCGAGGGCACGCACCATCTGCGGCCGCACGTCCCCTGCGAGGAGGGCCAGGACGTCGGCGCCCGGAACTCGGTGGCCGAGGGCCTCGCTCTCGTCGGCGAACAGTGCGTCGAACTCGACGGGAGTGATGTCGCTGCGCTCGAGGAGCGCCCAGGCATTCGAATCGGGGTTGGTGGCGTTGACCCGCCTGATGAGGTCGACGGGCAGGCCCCGGGAGGCCTCGTAGCGGTTGAAGGCCTCGAACGGGCTCGAGAGGATGACGCCCCCGAAATCCCACAGGACGGCGCGGATGGGCTGTTCTGGCACGTTTCCGAGGCTAGGCGACCCGTCCCGCCCGCGGAGGGGTTGGGGTGGTTGACTTGTCAGGTGACCAAGCACATCATCGTCGACGGGTCGAACATCGCGACCGAGGGCCGCAGCGCCCCCAGCCTTGCCCAGCTGAGTGACGCCGTGTCGGCGTTCATGAAGGAGTACCCCACCGCGAAGATCACGGTGGTGGTCGACGCGACCTTCGGCCACCGCATCGCCAAGAAGGAGGTGGCCGAGTTCAACAAGGCCATCGAGCACAACGAACTGGTCGCACCCCCCGCAGGGGCCATCGGCCGCGGTGATGCATTCATCCTGGCGATTGCCGAGAAGGCGAAGGCGACGATCCTCTCGAACGACAGCTTCCAGGAGTTCCACGGCAAGTACAAGTGGCTGTTCGACGAGGGACGGCTCATCGGCGGCAAGCCCGTGCCGCACGTGGGATGGGTGTTCGTCGAGCGCGTACCGGCACGCGGCGAGACGAGCCGCAAGGCCATCCGCACCGGAAAGGTGGTGGCGAAGGAGCGCACCTCCAGTCCCGAGGCCGCGAAGCCGATGCCGGTCCCGAAGACCCCGCCGCCCGGTGCGCGCGAGAAGATGGTCAACGAGGTCATGCCGTATCTTTCCTTCGTCGAGAAGCACCCCGTGGGCGCGTCGGTCACCGCCGAGGTCACCGTGTACAACGCGAACGGCATGACCGTGGCGATCGACGACATCAGTGGGTACGTACCACTCCGCAATCTCGCGTCGCCGCCGCCGCGCAGCGCACGCGAGATGTTCAAGCTTGGTGACAAGGTGTCGCTCGTGATCGTTGCGTACACGCCGTCACGGCGCAGCATCGACCTTGCCATCCCCGGCGTCGTGGAGGTGAAGAAGCCGACTGCCGCCCCGGCAAAGAAAGCTGCCGTGAAGAAGGCTGCTCCCGTCAAGAAGGCGGCCGCGGTGAAGAAGGCGGCACCGGTCAAGAAGGAAGCGGCACCGAAGAAGGACGCCGCCGTGAAGAAGGCAGCCCCGGCGAAGAAGGTGGCGCCCGCCAAGAAGGCAGCCCCTGCGAAGAAAGTCGCGGTGAAGAAGGCCGCTCCTGCCAAGAAGGCGGTCGCGACGAAGAAGGCAACCCCGAAGAAGTCATGACTTGCGTTCGCCTTCCGCGGCGGAGCGTCAATTGAGTACGGTCGCATCGTGCTGATCGCCACGTGGAACGTCAACTCGCTGAAAGCCCGCATGCCGCGGGTGGAGGAGTGGCTGTCGCGGGTGCAGCCCGACGTCCTCTGCATGCAGGAGACGAAGCTGGCGAACGACAAGTTCCCCACGGCGGAGATCGCTGCACTCGGGTACGAAAGCGCCCATTTCGGCCAGGGTCAGTGGAACGGTGTCGCCATCGTGTCGAAGGTGGGACTCGAGAACGTGCTGCCGAACTTCGCAGCCGGCGTGGAGCCCGACACCGAGGCACGCATCATCACTGCCACGTGCGCCGGGGTGCGCATCTCGTCGGTGTACGTCCCGAACGGCCGTGAGCTCGACCATGACCATTACAGGTACAAGCTCTCGTGGATGTCGCGACTGCGCCAGCATCTTGATGCCGACGCGAAACCGACCGACGATGTCGTCGTGATGGGCGACTTCAACATCGCCCCGGAGGACCGTGACGTGTGGGACGTGACGAAGTTCGCCGGTGCCACCCATGTCAGCCAGCCCGAGCGCGACGTCCTCGCGAACGTCTGTGGCTTCGGCATGGAGGACACCTTCCGCCACTTCAACCAGGACGCGGGGGTCTTCAGCTGGTGGGACTATCGCGGTGGCGATTTCCACAAGGGCCACGGGATGCGCATCGACCTGATCCTCGCGACGAAGTCCGTCGTCGGTCGTTCCACGTCGACGTCAATCGACCGCAATGCCCGCAAGGGCGAGAAGCCGAGCGACCACGCACCCGTCCTGCTGGAGTTCGACGCACCATGACCGAGAAGGAGTCCTTCACTTTCCCGTCCTTCCACGAGAGGACGGTGCCCCTGACCGACGCGGACAACGCGCGCATCGAGCTGACCGACCTCACGCGCGAACTCATCCGCGAGTCGTTCGTGTCGACGGCGGGAGAGGACGACATGCGGGCCGCAATCGGAGCAGTGAGGTCGGCAGTCGAATCCGTGAAGCGTGCCACCGGATCGGATGTGGGCGCCTTCACGTCGAACTTCATGGACCGCAGCCCGTTCATGGGGCTGATGAACCCGCTCGCGCCCCCGATGCGCATCGCGCACGACCCTGATGACGGCGAATGGGGGAGTGTCCACGGATCGGTCACGTTCGGCGAGCCCTACGAGGGTCCGCCCGGGCACGTGCACGGCGGCTACCTCGCGGCCATCTTCGACGAGGTGCTCGGCCAGGCCCAGTCGCTGTCGGGTCGACCGGGCATGACGGGCCGCCTGACGGTGTCCTACCGCGCCCCCAGTCCGCTGTACGTGGAACTGAAGGCGAAAGGCTGGATCGAGAAGATCGAGGGACGCAAGATCTTCACGCACGGAACGCTGCACCACGGTGACACGCTCTGTTGCGAGGCAGACGTCCTCTTCATCTCGATGCCCATCGAGCACATGGACCGGCTGCGGAAGGGTCGCGACCTCACCCAGGGTTGACGGACCCGATCACAGCCAGCAACGACTCGCCGTGACGCGTCGCGAACGCCATGTCGATGACCTCGGCCAGCTCGGCGATCGTGCGGGGTCGCGTTGCGACGAGCTGCCTGATGTGGCTGTCCGTCAGGATGCCGTTGGCCGACAGCCGCGAACGCCTCGCGGCGTCCTCCCGCCACTCGCGCAGCGCGAGGGTCAGCGCATCGTTCTTCGGGGCCCGCCCCGAGATCTTCCGCACCTCGGGGGTGGGGCCGCGCTGGGACGTGACGACGGTTGCTTCCACGGGCAACAGCGGCGAACGGGTGCGGTTCCTGTTGCGGCGTTTCTTCGCCCACGTGACCACCAGGTCGTCGGCGGCACGGGTGGTTGCCGCAGCCGAGACCGGTTACCTGCCTCACTCG
>JBEDDY010000146.1:0-3506 GCA_041176025.1 Actinomycetota bacterium
GCGGTGCGTTGCTGGTGGGCCGGCTCGACAACGCTGTCGAGGCGATGTTCCACGGGCCAGATGGTGCAATCGACGCGGGCGACGTTGCGCCCGGCGTCGAGCCCAACGACCACCGCAGGGCGGTGGCGTTGCTCGGGTTGGTCGGTGGGTCGGTGCTGCGCGGGTCGTGCGAGTCATTCCTTGCCGATGGTGACCCGGCCGACACAGATGGCGTGCGTAATGGTGCGTCAGCCACGGTCAGCGACAGTGATGTGTCAGCAGGCGGGGGATTGTCCAGCGATGTTGCGCACGTATCGGGTGCGGAACGTGCGCATGCAGTCAGCGTGGCGGCAACGCGGGCCGAGATCCTTGTCACGGTCGATCTCGAGACTCTCAGGTCAGGAGTTCACGGGTCGTCGGTCCACCGGACATCAACCGGTGCCGAGCTCCCTGCCGATGTCATCCGGCGCATGGCGTGCGAGGCGGCAATCGTGCCGGTGGTTCTGAACGGACAGGGTGTTGTGGTTGACATCGGCCGTGCCCGCCGCCTCGCCACACGTGCGCAGAGACAGGCAATCTTCGCCATGCACCGCACGTGCGCCATGCCTGAGTGCAGTGTCCGAATCGCCGTGTGCGTGCCGCATCATGTCGATTATTGGGAACAAGGTGGGGCGACCGATCTCTCGAATCTCATCCCGTTGTGCTCGCGGCACCACCATGCCGTGCACGAGGGCGGGTGGGAACTATCGATCACGCCGGACCGCACGGTCACGGTGGTGCTCCCCGACGGGCGCATGTTGTCGAGACCGTTGCGCGAGTCGTCACCGCGCTTCGCGCCCGCGTCGCGGGGTGGGCCGAGTTGATGCAGAGGGTGGAGCGGGGGCTAGGCCCTTGCGGTGTCGGGTTCGATGAAGATGAACTTCGCGTGCGGTACGACGGCGCGCATCTTCTCCTCGGCAGCGTCGATCGCGCGGCTCACCTGGTCCGCGGGCAGTGTGGGGTCGAAGATCACCTTTGCCGCCACCAGGATCACCTCGGGACCGACGTGCTCGGTGTGCATGTAGACGACGTCACGCACGTGGTCTGCGCCGCGCAGTGCGCGGGAGAGGGCAGTGCGGTTCTCCGGGGACGCGGTCTCGCCCATCAACAGGCTCTTCATTTCGATGCCGAGGATGACGGCAACGGCGATCAGCAGCACACCGATGGCCACGGATCCCGCCGCGTCCCATCGGGGGTTGTGGGTGTAGTGGCCGAGCACGACACCGGCGAGCGCGATGACAAGTCCGGCGAGTGCGGCGATGTCCTCCATGAGAACGGTGGGAAGTTCGGGCTGCTTCGCTGTCCGGATGAACTTCCAGTAGCCCTGGCCGGCCGGCTTCACGTGGTTCGTCTCCACAATGGCCGTGCGCAGCGAGAAGATTTCCAGCACGATGGCCACGCTGAGGATGACGATCGCGACCACCATGCTCTCGGTCTCATGGGGGTGGCGCAGCTTCTGGATGCCCTCGTACAGCGCGAAGAGGCCTCCCATGCTGAACAGGATGAGGGCCACGACGAAGGCCCAGAAGAACCGCTCGCGTTCGTGCCCGAACGGGTGGTCGTCGTCACGGGCGCGCGCGGCGCGGGTGCCGCCGAGGAACAACAGGCCCTGGTTGGCGGTGTCGGCGAGGGAGTGGACGGATTCGGCGGCGAGTCCTGCCGACCCCGTGATGACGAACCCGACGAATTTCGACACGGCGATGCCGAGGTTCGCAACGAACGCCGCGGCGATTGCCTTTTTGCTGCCATCTTGCATGGGTCTAGGTTCTCACAGCGGTGTGTGGGTGGCGTAGTTTTTTGGTCACGGCGCACTGTGGTCGCACAGGACGAAGGGGGAAGATGATGGGCATTCTCGACGGCAAGGTCGCATTGGTCACCGGCGGTGGCCGCGGCATCGGCCGCGGTATCAGCGAGGCACTCGGGCGCGAGGGCGCGACGGTGCTGATCAACTACCGCAAGGACAAGGAGGCCGCCGAGGAGACCGCGAACGCGATCATCGCCGCCGGCGGGAAGGCGACCGTTCACCAAGCGTCGACCGATGTGCCCGACGACTGCCGCCGCATGATGGACGAAATCCACGCCCAGTACGGCGGGCTCGACATCGCGATCGTGAACGGCGGGAACGCATCACGCGGCCGCAGCATCGTCGACACCGACGAGAAGGAGCTGTGGAACCTGGTCGAGACGCACGCGCTGGGGCCGCACCAGTTGTGCCGGGCGTTCATCCCCGAGATGCGCAAGAAGGGCGGCGGCCACGTCGTCTTCATCTCATCGGTCGCCACGAAGGGCATGGCGGCGAATGGTGCTCCGTACAACATGGGCAAGGCCGCGATGGAGGCACTCGCACTGACCCTCGCGAAGGAGGAGCTGCCGAACCGCATCCACGTGAACATCGTGGCGCCTGGCCTGGTGGAGACCGACATGGGCGTTCGCCTCGCCCGCGCGATGCAGGGCAAGTCGAAAGAGGACATGGCCGACCTCCGTGCGATGGACGCGGTGTCACCGTTCGGCCGCGTGTGCCAGCCCGAGGACATCGCCGGTGCGGTGTTGTTCCTGCTGTCGCCGTGGTCGGGCTACGTCACCGGACAGCGCATCGAGGTGGACGGCGGATCGAGCGGCGTACGACGCTGAGTCACCGGGACCTAGACGACACGTTCAGTTCGCCGGGACGGGCACCACGTCGGCGACGATGACGGTGATGTTGTCGCTGCCGCCGTTCTCGTTGGCGCGGGCGACGAGAGCCTCGGCACATTCCTGCGGGTCGGTGTGGCGCCACAGGATCTCGGCCGTGTCCTCTTCGCTGACCTCGTCGATGAGACCGTCGCTGCAGAGCAGAAACCTGTCCCTCGGCATGATGTCGACGACAAAGACGTCGACTTCCACCATGGGCTCGATGCCCACGGCACGCGTGAGCACGTTGCCCTCGGGGTGGCGCCACGCAGTGTCGGGGTCGATTTCACCCCTGTCGATCATGTCCTGCACCAGGCTGTGGTCCTTCGAGACCCGGATGAAGTCACCGGTGCGGTAGAGGCTTGTGCGGCTGTCGCCGACGTTCGCCACCATCACGCGCGGGGTCGGCCCGGGCAGGACCGCGAGCGTCGTCACGGTTGTCGCCATGCCGCGTTGTGCCGGGATGGCCGCCGACGAGTCGTGGATGTCGCGGTTCGCCTGCTGCACGAGCGCGCCGAGAGCCTCGGGTGTGGCGACGCCGCCTTCAGCGCCCTTGATGATGGTGGCAACGGCGATCGCACTGGCGATGTCCCCGGCGTTGTGACCACCGAGACCATCGGCCACCACGCAGATGTCCGTTCCGACACCCATGGAGTCCTCGTTCGCGCGCCGCAGCCGGCCGGTGTCGGTGCAGCTGCCGAATGCAAGACAGAACATGGCCCTCGGGGCCGGGTTCCGGGAAGGGGTGTGGGATGGATCGGGAGTATTGGTCATGTCCCGCCAAGTATGAGGCGAGGGTGCGTCACCCGGACATGGGA
>JBEDDY010000147.1:0-3171 GCA_041176025.1 Actinomycetota bacterium
GGGTTCCAGCGTCACCTTGAGGGTGTTCGTCACGCCGGGGGCCCATTCGGGGATCTCGTCGATGACCGAAAGACCCTTGTCCTCCTCGTCGAAGCGATTGTTCCCACCCAACGGAATCTTCCCGTGTTGGTAGGTCGTCTTCACCACGAGGAACTCGTGGTCCACCGTGCCGAAATTCGAGATGACGAAAGTCACCTCGCCCGCCCGCGCCCGTTGTGCCGTTGTGTCCACGGACCATTCCCGCACAGCACCGGCGACCATGTTGCGTGGCTCTGCGGACGCGCCCGACATCCCGGCCGGGCCGTCAGAGGGATCAGAACCACAACCACCAAGCGCCACAGCCCCCAGAATCGTGACCACGGACACCGTACGAATTCCGTTCACTTGCGCACCCCTTTCGTGCGGCACCCGCTGGTCCCCGCGCAGGAATGGTGACGAATCCCGTCAGAACGGATGTACCGACACTTGCATGGCGACTGTGACGCCGCGGTCGCCTAGCGTGGGGATCGCACATCCACCCCGCACGAAGGAGTCCCACCATGACCGATTACGACAAGATCTACATCAACGGCCAGTGGGTGGCCAGCGAGGGCAAGGGCACCATCGCGGTGTACGACTCGCTCACCGAGGAAGTCATGGCCACCATCCCCGAGGGAACCGCAGGTGACGTCAACAAGGCGGCCGCAGCAGCAAAGGCCGCGTTCGAGTCCTGGAGCAGCCTGCCCGCGGCAGAGCGCGCCAAGTACATGAGCCGCATCGGTGACGCGCTCGGTGGACGCATGGACGAGATCGCGAGCATGATCTCGCGCGAGACCGGCATGTCGAAGCCGCTCTCGAACGTGATCCAGGTGGGCCTTCCGCTCAACTCCTTCAAGACCGCCGCGGCGGTCGCAGAATCCTTCCGGTACTCGAAGGAGATCGGTTCCTCGGTCGTCGTGCGCGAGCCGATCGGTGTCGTCGGCTGCATCACGCCGTGGAACTACCCGCTGCACCAGATCGCCGCGAAGGTCGCGTACGCAATGGCAGCCGGCTGCACCGTGGTGCTGAAGCCAAGCGAAGTCGCACCCGTCGACGCGTTCATGCTGGCCGAGATCATCCACGAGGTGGGCCTGCCCGAGGGCGTGTTCAACCTGGTCACCGGTACCGGCCCCGTGGTCGGTGAGGCCATCGCGGCCAGCCCCGACATCGACATGGTCTCGTTCACCGGCTCCACACGTGCCGGCAAGCGCGTCATGCAGGTGGGCGCCGAGACGGTGAAAAAGATCGCCCTCGAGCTGGGCGGCAAGAGCGCCAACATCATCTGTGATGACCTCGACGCCGAGGCATTCGGCAAGGCCGTCATGGCCGGCGTCGGCAAGTCGATGCTGAACAGCGGCCAGACGTGCTCGGCACTCACGCGCATGCTCGTCCCGAAGTCACGTCTCGCCGAGGCAGAGGCTGCTGCGGCGATTGTCGCCACCAACATGAAGGTCGGTGACCCGTTCGCCGAGGGCACGAACCTCGGACCGCTCGCCAGCGCCGCCCAACGTGACCGCGTGCAGACCTACATCCAGAAGGGCATCGACGAGGGTGCGGTCCTCGTGGCCGGCGGTCTCGGTGCACCCGAGGGTCTCGGCAAGGGCTACTACGTGAAGCCCACGGTGTTCTCCAACGTGAAGCCCGGAATGACCATCGAGCAGGAAGAGATCTTCGGTCCGGTCCTGTCGATCATCCCCTACGACGATGATGACGACGCCGTGCGCATCGCAAACGGCACCGTGTACGGCCTTGCCGGCGCGGTGTTCGCCGCCGACAAGGAGCGCGCGCTCGCCATCGCCCGCCGCATGCGAACAGGCCAGGTGGAGGTCAACGGTGGTGCATTCAATGCGAACGCACCGTTCGGCGGCTACAAGCAGTCCGGCATCGGCCGCGAACTGGGCGAATACGGCTTCGAGGAGTTCCTGGAGATCAAGAGCCTCCAGATGTGATGGCGCGGGTCCTAGTGACCCGCGTTGCACAGGTCCAGACGCTCTGCGTCCGGCACCGCCGCCACACCTGCTGCGATACCCTCGACCGCCGCGAACGGTCCGCACGGGTGGGCCACGACCCACACGTGCACCATCGGGCTGCCGTTCGTCTGCAGCACTCCCCTTGCACACACACCGTTGGCAGCCACGGCAACCACCACGGGATTCCCCTGCGCGTTCGGGCCGAAGCACAGGTTGTTGTGGACGTGCCACTGCATCAACGGCCCTGCGTAGTTCGTCAGCGTGAAGTCGTCGATCGGGGTGAAAGTGGGTGCGATGTACATCGCAGAGACCACGGTCTTCACGCCGTTCGTGACCCGGTAGACGATCGACTCGGGAGCAGTGGAGTCCAGGAACTTCCCGTCGTTCACGAGGGAGTTCTTCACGTAGTGCTCGTACCCCGTCGCCGCGTCACCGATCGAGTTGTACCCGGCCGAGACGGCGGCGCGGTAGTCCGCGTACGTCTGGAGGTCGCGCATCGTGTTGACGATCAGTGCCCGGGCGCGGGACTCCTGCTCTGCGGTGACACCGCCGATGCCGCCGATGTTGATGCCCTCCGCTGGATCGAAGGGTCGCGGCCACCCGGAGGCTGCGGCAAGTTGTGCCGCGGGAGTCGTTGCATGGGGATGGGCCGTCGTCGGCACCGGCGGGACGGTGGTGACAACGGTGGCCCTCGGTTTCGGCACTGCCGTGGTGGACGGAACCGTGCCGCCCAGCGACTTGGCGCCCCCGGACGATGCTGTGGTGGTCGTCGGTGCGACGGACGTCGTCGGGACGGTGGTCGTGGACTTCGACACGATGGCCCCGTTCCCGTCGACGAAGAATGCCGACTCTGCAACCTGTTCGGCTTCGTGTGCATGGTCGTGAACCCGCACAGTCGCGAGACCGGCGGTCGTCAGCATGAGTGCCGCCACGAATGATGAGGACCGACGCTTCACGCCGGCACCGCCGGGCACGGTGCCGGCCCACGCCGAGAACGCAGCGAGTGCACCGAGCACGGCGCACAGAGTGTCGGCAGCCTGTGGCGTCTCGGCGGTTTCCAAACCGGGGATGAAGGAGACGCCGCGGGTGCGGGTGACGATCCAGCCCGCCACGGCCACTCCGTTGACGGCGGCACCGAGGAAGGCGAACCGCCTGCCGTCTCGCTCGACCGCGAGCACTCCCC
>JBEDDY010000148.1:0-2855 GCA_041176025.1 Actinomycetota bacterium
GCTGGGGACGCCGAGCGGGTTCAGGATGATGTCGACAGGGGTGCCGTCTTCCATGTACGGCATGTCCTCGATCGGCAGGATCTTGGAGATGACGCCCTTGTTGCCGTGGCGACCGGCGAGCTTGTCGCCCACCGAGATCTTGCGCTTCTGGGCAACGAACACCTTCACCAGCTGGTTCACGCCCGGCGGCAGTTCGTCGCCGTTGTCGCGCGAGAACACCTTGACGTCGATGACCTTGCCGCCCTCGCCGTGGGGAACCTTCAGGGAGGTGTCGCGGACCTCGCGGGCCTTCTCGCCGAAGATGGCGCGCAGCAGGCGCTCTTCCGGCGTGAGCTCGGTCTCACCCTTCGGGGTGACCTTGCCGACGAGCACGTCGCCGGGGCCAACCTCGGCACCGATGCGGATGATGCCCATGTCGTCGAGGTCGCGCACGATGTCATCGGACAGGTTCGGGATGTCACGCGAGATTTCCTCGGCACCGAGCTTGGTGTCGCGGGCGTCGACCTCGTAGTTGTGGATGTGGATCGACGTCAGCACGTCGTCACGGACGATGCGCTCGCTGAGGATGATGGCGTCCTCGAAGTTGTAGCCCTCCCACGGCATGAACGCCACGAGCAGGTTCTTGCCGAGTGCCAGTTCGCCGTCGTCGGTGCTGGGGCCGTCCGCGAGGAGGTCACCCTTCTTCACGCGGTCGCCTTCCCTGACGCGCACGATCTGGTTGATGCACGTGTCCTGGTTCGAGCGGTGGAACTTCATGAGCTTGTGCTCGACCTTCTTGGACTGGCCCGCGTACTTCACGACGATCATGTCGCCCGTGATCTCGACGACCTCGCCGTCGTCCTCCGCCAGGATGACGTCGGCGCCGTCGAGCGCGGCGCGCTTCTCGATGCCGGTGCCGACGTACGGCGCCTCGGCACGGATCAGCGGCACTGCCTGGCGCTGCATGTTCGCGCCCATGAGCGCACGGTTGGCGTCGTCGTGCTCGAGGAACGGGATGAGCGCGGTGCCGACCGAGACGATCTGCTTCGGCGACACGTCGATGAGGTCGACCTCTTCCGGCGTCACTGATGCGATGTCGGTGGTGGCACCGAAGAAGCTCTCGGCCTCCAGCATCTTGCGGAGGTCATCGAGGGTGGCGGCCTGCGGCGAACGGCGCACGAGGACGCGCGATGCCTTGAACGAGCCGTCCTTGTTGATCGGCGTGTTGGCCTGGGCGACGACGTACTTCTCTTCCTCGTCGGCGGCCATGTACACGATCTCGTTCGTGACCTTGCCGTTCACGACCCTGCGGTACGGCGTCTCGATGAAACCGAACTCGTTGACGCGTGCGTACGTGGAGAGCGCACCGATCAGACCGATGTTCGGGCCTTCCGGTGTCTCGATCGGGCACATGCGGCCGTAGTGCGAGAAGTGGACGTCACGAACCTCGAAGCCCGCGCGCTCACGGCTGAGACCACCGGGTCCGAGTGCCGACAGACGACGACGGTGCGTGAGACCCGACAGCGGGTTCACCTGGTCCATGAACTGGGACAGCTGCGACGTTCCGAAGAACTCCTTGATGGCCGCCACCACGGGGCGGATGTTGATCAGCGTCTGCGGCGTGATCGACTCGACGTCCTGCGTGGTCATGCGCTCGCGGACGACGCGCTCCATGCGGGACAGACCGATGCGGACCTGGTTCTGGATGAGCTCACCCACCGAACGCACGCGACGGTTCGCGAAGTGGTCCTGGTCGTCCAGGCGGTAGCCCGGCTCCTGGCTGACGAGGTGCAGCATGTACGACACCGCGGCGAGAACCTCGCACTTGGTGAGGACCTCGCGGTTGTCGGTGGGAAGGTCGAGCTGGTCGGGGCGCAGACCGAACAGTTCGGTGAGCTTCGCGACTTCCTCGCCCAGCTTGCGGTTCAGCTTGTAGCGGCCGACGCGGCTGAGGTCGTAACGACGGCTCTCGAAGAACGCGCCCTCGAAGTACGCGCGTGCGGACTCGACGTTCACGGGCTCGCCCGGGCGTGCGCGCTTGTAGATCTCCATGAGCGCCTCGTCGCGGCTGACGGCGACGTTGCGGTCCTTCTCCCACTGGCCCTCGAGGAAATCGAAGTGCGCGACGAAGCGGTCGAGGAAGCCGGGGGCGTTCTCCTCGTCGAAGCCGAGTGCACGCAGCAGCACGAACACGCTCATGCGGCGCTTGCGCGCGACGCGGCAGCCGGCGGTGACGTCCTTGCCGGGCTTGTGCTCGACGTCGAACTCCAGCCACTCGCCGCGGTACGGATGGACGGTGCCCTTGACCAGCTGGTGCTTGGAGAGGTTGCGGAGGCGGTAACGCTCGCCCGGCTCGAAGATGACGCCGGGTGAACGGACGAGCTGCGACACGACGACGCGCTCGGTGCCGTTGATGATGAACGTTCCCTTGTTCGTCATCTTCGGGAAGTCGCCCATGAAGACGACCTGTTCCTTGATTTCGCCTGTCTGGCGGTTGGAGAAAATCGCACGCACGAAGACGGGCGTCGCGTAGGTCATCTCCTTCTCGCGGCACTCGGCCTCGGAGAACTTCGGCCCGGGGCACAGGTCCTCGTCGTTCGGGTCGAACTCGAGCTGCAGCTGCAGGTCACCGGAGTAGTCGGAGATCGGCGAGATGTCGGAGAACGTCTCTGCGAGACCGTCCTTCATGAACCACTCGAACGATTCGCGCTGGACCGCGATCAGATCGGGAAGTTCGAGTTGCTCAACAAGGTTGGCAAACGAATAGCGGTCATGAGACAAGGAACGTGGGGCCACGATCACTCCTGAACTTCGAGATAACGGAGAGCAACGACTCGACCCACCGGCGGCACATTGATTTTGGGGAATGCGAAACC
>JBEDDY010000149.1:0-3028 GCA_041176025.1 Actinomycetota bacterium
ATGGAGCAGATGACGAGGGTGAGACCATCGGATCCCTGGGGTCTGCCGGTTCCAGCAGACATCGATGAACGTCGACTCATCGAAGAAGCGATCGCGGCCGTTCTGGGGCTCGGTCGACTCGAACCACTTCTCGAGAACGACGACATCACGGACATCCACGTGCGCGGCAATGCACCCGTGTGGGTGAAGTACCGAGACGGAAGAAGGGAGCAGATGCCGCCTTTAGTGGAGAGCGACACGGAATTGGTCGACTTCATTCGTCGAATCGCCGCCCGCATGGCCCAGCGGGAGATGCGATTTGACCCGTCCCATCCCGAGGTCAATCTCCAGCTTCCTGACGGCTCCCGGATGTTCGCGGCAATGGACATTGCCCAACGGCCGATGTTCGTCATCCGACGACACAAGTTCGAGTTCTCCAACCTTCGGGACCTCAGCGTTGCCGGATTCGTCTCGCCAGCGACGTCAGCGTTCCTGTCGGCCTGTGTCCGGGCCCGCCGCAACATCATCATCGCCGGTGGAACCGGGTCAGGGAAGACGACCCTTCTGAGGGCCCTCCTGAATGAAGTTGCAGTCCAAGAGAGAATCGTGACGATCGAGGATTCGTACGAGATCGGTCTCGACCGATTCGAACATCTTCATCCCGATCACGATTGCCTCCAGTCACGCGATGCGAACACGGAGGGTGAGGGCGAGGTGACACTTGCGGCGCTCACCCGAATGGCCCTCAGAATGGACCCTGACAGGGTCGTGGTAGGGGAAGTGCGTGGGGCCGAGGCATTCCCGATGCTGATGGCCATGAGCCAGGGGAACAACGGCTCGATGTGCACGATGCACGCGGATTCGGCCCGCTCGGTCTTTCCGAAACTTGTCGCGTACATGGCCATGGCATCGACCGGAGTTCCCACCGAGACGCTGAACCTCCTCATCGCCAGTTCTGTTCACGTCGTGATCCATGTCGTCAACAACCGAGGCATCCGTCAGGTTGAATCGATCCACGAGGTGGTTGACACTGACGGTCTCTCCATCGTCACCAACGAGGTGTTCTCGGCTTCTTCTGCGACGCAGCCCTTTGCGGCCCTGCGTCAGGGCAGCGCGTCTCTTCTCGAGGAACACGGATTCCGCAGTCCGCGTGAGATCGTGTGGGTGGCTCCATGAGCCAGGGTCGGCGGTCGGTTCGGATGTCCGACCAACAGGAACTGATCGAGTCGCTTGCCGTCTTCACCGAACACCTTCGTGACACGATTGCTTCGTCAACCGGGATCGAACAGGCAATAGCTGCAACTCTCGAGACCTGCCCGCGCGCCATTGAACCTGCAGTGCAGAGGCTCGTGGCGGACATGCAGTACGGAACACTCGAGGGAGGGCTCCGGCGATTTGCCGACGAGTTGGATCACCCGCTGTCCGACTTTGTGGTCGCTGCGCTTCTCACGTCGCTTGGTAACCGCTCGCGTGATCTCTCGGGCCTTCTCACACAGTTGAGCGCAAGTGCAAGGGAAGAATGCCGTCTGCATCTCAGGGTGTGGGTGTCACGGGCCCGCACCAGATCGGCAGTCCGTATCGTGACCGGCAGCCTCGCTGCGTTTGTCATCGGGCTCGCCCTCTTTGACCCCGAGTATCTTGCCCCGTACGGGTCAACCTCGGGGTTGGTTGTGCTGGCGTCAGTGGGCGCGGGCTTCGGGACGGGGCTGTGGCTTATGGAACGGATGTCACGCACTCGCACACCGGTGCGTCTCATTCGGGTTCGGCACGGCGGATGAGGCCACTTTCTCTCCGCCTGTCCCCCGAGGACCATGCCATCGCGGGCACGAACGACGCTCTGGTGTCACGGCAGTCGCTCATACTGGCAGTTTCGTCCGGCCTCATGGTCCTGGTGACGAGCGTTGTTGTCCACGCCCTGTTCATCCCACTCGGACTCGGTGGCATCCTCCTGGGGACCTGCGCAGCCACTTGTGGCGGGTTCGTGCTGCCTGCTCGCCGGGTTCGTGCCCGAGCTTCTGCTCTCAGGGACGAATTCGACATGGCGGTGGCGGTGCTGCTTGACCTGGTGAACATCCAGACGGCAGGTGGTGCCGGCATCGAGACAGCGCTCGTGTCATCGGCAGCCCTGGGTGACGGCTGGTGTTTCGACGAAATCAGGAACACCCTGTCACGGGCACAATCCTCCAGAACCTCCTACTGGGACGGGTTGCTGGAACTCGGGAACGAGAAGGGGATCCGGTCACTCACCGAGATTGCCTGCAGTGCGCGGTTGGCAGGCGAACACGGGGCACGTGTCCGACAGTCACTGATTGCCAAAGCCACGTCGTTGCGCGCAAGAAATCTTGCCCGGATCGAACACGAGGCACACCAGCGCACTGAACAGATGGGTCTGCCCATGGTCGTCCTCTTCGTCTCGTTTCTTGTCTTCATCGGCTACCCGGCGATGGCACAGACAATGGGATCGCTCTGATCAACAGAAAAACACACAGGAGAAAACATGTCCGTCACCCGTCAACTCTGGGAGTACTACTCCATTCGGCTCAGCGCTTCACGTCAGGTCGACCGTGAACGCGGGGAGGTGAGCGCGACGACAATCGTCATGGCGGCTGCCCTCGTTGGTCTTGCAATTGCCGTGAGCACAATCATCAGCACACGGGTCCGCGAGAAGGCCAACAATCTCGACCTTGGTTGATGCCCATGGCAACCAACGAGAGGGGTGAGACGTCTGTCGAGTCAGTCGTCCTCGCACCCGTTCTGTTCACGCTTGCGTTTGCCGTTGTGCACGTCGCGAGTTTCTGGATGTCTGCCCACACCGCATCGGTTGCCGCTGCACGCGGTGCCCGCGCGGCATCCATGGCGTCCGACAGTCGTGAGTCATTCGAACTCGGAGCCGGTGCTGTCGAACAGACGGTGAGCGAACTGGGAGCAAAGCTGGCGTCGGCACCATTGGTCGAGATCAACGACAAGGTCATCCGTGTGACGGTGGAGACGAGAATCGCTGGTGTCACCCCGTTTCTCCCGCATGTTGTCCGGAGATCGGTGGAAGCAC
>JBEDDY010000150.1:0-5184 GCA_041176025.1 Actinomycetota bacterium
CGTCGACGGTCCCACGAAGGACGCGAGCGCGGCGATGAGTCCCTGGAAGACGAATGCCGTCCACACGCGGCCGGAGTCGACGGTGAGGAGCCCCAGAGCGGCCACCGCCTGGGCGAACGAGACGACCACGAGGATCTTCCGCCTGTCGAAACGGTCGGACACCGGGCCGGCGATGGGGGACATCAGGAACGACGGGAAGGTGAACGCCACCATCACGATCGAGACGAGGAATTTCGAGTCGGTGAGGTCCTGCACGAGGCCCGCGAGAGCCACGAACGTGAACCAGTCGCCGAGGTAGCTGATGACCTGGGCGGAGACGACGAGGCGGATGTTGCGGTTGCGCCGCAGGAGCGAGAACACGGGGCGACCCTACGGCCTGTCTGCGTGCGCGGAGAGGATGAGCGACATCGCCGCGGTCAGGTTGACGGCAGTGTCGATGTGCATGAACTCGTTCGGACCGTGCGCGTTCGCGCCGGGTCCGAGCACTCCCGTGATGACGAACTGGGCCGCGGGGAAGCGGTCCCCGAGCATGCCCATGAACGGGATGCTGCCGCCCTCGCCGAACGTGCGTGATTCCTCGCCGAACGTGGCGAGTGACGCCTCCGTGAGTGCATTCTCCAGCCATTCCTCGAACGCCGGGGCATTCCAGCCGGATGCCGCGTGTGTGTCCGTGAACGAGACGGATGCCGAATGCGGGGGATCAGTCAGGAGCGTGTCGATGATCGATTCCAACGCCGCATCCGCGTCGCACGTCGGCGGCAGACGGAACGAGAGACGCAAGGATGTTCCCGGGCGCAGCACGTTGCCCGCACGGTTCGTGGGCGGCCATCCGTCGGCACCCGTCGTGGACAGGGTCGGCCGCCAGGTGCGGTTCAGGAGCTGTTCGGCCGGGTCATCGGTCATCGGCTTGGTCGAACCGACGAACGGGAAGTGCTCCGAGATGGGCTGCGGGAACTCTGCCGCGGTGGCAACCGCCTCGCGCACGCGATGGGCGGGGATGTCGGCGTGCAGTGCGGGCAGCGTGATGCGCCCCGTGGCGGAGTCCTCGAGCCGGTCCAGCAGGTTCCGTGCGATGCGGAACGACGACGGCACCACGCCACTCGCATCCCCGCTGTGGACGCCCTCCTCGAGCACGTCCACTGTGAGCACCCCGTCGGCGAGCCCGCGCAGCGAGGTGGTGACCCACATGCGTTCGTAGTCGAGGCACCCGGAGTCAAGGCAGATGACGAGGGACGGCGTGCGGAGGCGGTCCGCGATGATGTCGAGCCACTCGGGAAGGTCGATGCTGCCGCTCTCCTCGCTCGCCTCGATCAACACGACGCACCGTGCGTGGGACCTGCCCTCGCGCTGGGCGATCTCGATTGCCGCCAACGAAGCGAACACCGCGTACCCGTCGTCTGCTCCGCCGCGTCCGTAGAGCCGGCCGTTGTCGATGACCGGCTCCCACGGACCGTACGGTGCGCGCCATCCGGTCATCTCCGGTTGCTTGTCAAGGTGGCCGTACAGCAGGACCGTCTCGTCCCGTGCGGTTCCCGACGACTCGATTTCGATCAGGAGGAGGGGGCTCAGCCTGTCGTGGGTCATCAGCTCCACGGACATCCCGGCGATCGGCCGCCCGATGCACCAGTCCCGCAGCAGCTCGGCGGCGCGCATCATGTGGCCCTTATCCCGCCAGTCCGACTCGTACGACGCCGAGACGTTCGGGATGCGCACGTAATCGCACAGCGTCGGCAGGATCGATTCCTGCCAGATGCTGCTCGCGGTGTCGCGTACGGGACTCAATGTCAGAGCGAGGACAGGCGGGCAATCGCCTTGCGGCAGCCGTCCATGAACTCCTCGACCACCTGTCGTGCGGGCACGATCTCCTTCACGGCGCCGGCAGCCTGGCCGCAGGCCATGAACGCGCGGTTCGTGTCGAGCACGACGTCCGGCCCGCTTCCCAGTTGCTGCACGCCGGCGGCGGCGGCCACCATGACCTGCTCGGGGAACTTCTTCAGCTTCTCCGGGTGTTCCTCGAACTGCTGGGACCATTCCGTGCGGATGACACGGCACGTCTTGCCCGTGTAGGCACGGCTGATGACGGTGTCATCCTCGTTGATCTCGACCATCCGTTCCTTGTAGCCCTGCCCGGTGTGGGCCTCGTGGGTGGCGATGAACTTCGTGCCCACCCATACGCCGTCCGCACCGAGGGCAAGAGCGGCAGCAAGACCCCGACCGTCGAAGATGCCGCCTGCGGCGACAACCGGGACGCGGTCACCGACCGCGTCGACCACCTGGGGCACGAGCGCCATCGTGGCGACGGTGCCGGTGTGACCGCCGGCCTCGGTTCCCTGGGCCACGACGAAGTCGCAACCGGACTCGACCGCGGCAATCGCGTGACGGACCTTCCCGCACATCGAACCGACGAGGATGTTGTTACGGTGCAGTTCGTCGATGACCTCGCGCGGCACACCGAGACCCGCCACGTAGATGCTCGCGCCACCCTCGATGATCGCCTTCACGTTGCGCATCACCGAGTCCGGCGATGCCGTCAGCAGATCGACGCCGAACGGCTTCTTCGTCATGGAGCGGACCTTCGCCATCTCCTCGACCAGGAGTTCCGTCGACATCGGTGCGGCGCCGAACGTGCCGATGCCGCCGGCGTCGGACACGGCAGCGACGAGGTCGCTGTAGGAGACGCCCCCCATGCCCGCGAGCATCACGGGGAGTTCGATGTCGAGCAGTTCGGTCAGGCGTGTGCGCATGAGCCAAACCTAGTGAGAACCCGGACCCCCGTACGCACCCGAACGCTTGAGGAAATCCCTGTGCCACCGGCGCGGCGTGAGGACGACCGCACGGGGTTCGTCCTCGAACATCCAGCGCACGAAGTTGCGCCGGGTCCATCCGTTCAGGTCGACGAGCCGCAGCACCGTCTCGGTGACACGGCGGCCCGCCAGCCACCGACCGAGAGTCGTCGACATGCGGTGGTCCGGCACGAAATTGCGGTCGATCAGACCCGAGTAACGGGCACGAACATCGGGAGCCGTCTTCCCCTCCGTGATCGCCCTCGCCGCGAGCATGCCCGTCTCGAGAGCCTGGCCGATGCCCTCGCCCGTGAGGACGTCGGTGGCGCACACCGCGTCACCCACGAACAACACACGACCCGACGACCTGACCGCGGTGTCGACGCGTGCGGGAATGGGCCACGCCGTGTGGCGGCCCTCTGGTACGAATCCCTCGCCGAGCGCCGCGACGATGCGGGGGCGCGACAGGAGACTGCGCCACAGGTCGTTCATGTGCTGCACGCTGTGGCCCTTCTCGCGCAGGATGCCGAAACCGAAGTTCACGCGGTTGCCGGGCAGCGGGAAACTCCATGCGTACCCGGGCAACAGATCCTCCTCGAACCACACGTGCAGTTCGTTCGCCGCCGGCCCCGTGACGTTGCCGACGTACTGGCGGAAGGCGTGCCACTCGCCGAGGTAACCGTCGGTGTTCAGGCCGAGCATCCTGCGGGTGGGTGACCACATGCCATCGGCGGCGACGACGTAGTCGAACGTGCGCGTGCCGATGCCGTCGATGGTCACTGCCACGCCGTCGGCCCCGTTGTCGTCGACCGAGACCAACGCGGCCTGCTCGACGATCTGCACGCCGAGGTCACGGCAATGATTGACGAGCGCATGGTCGAGCTCCATTCTCGGTGCGATCACTGCGTACTTGCTGCCGTCGACCGGGAGGGAGAGCGACACCGTCCGGTTCGCGGGGGAGTGCACGAAGACGTCAGTGCACCCGCGTGCGTTCGGGACTCGGTCCAAGTCGAACCCGAGGTGCTCCAGGTGCCTGAGAGCCGATGTCGTGAGCCCGTCGCCGCAGCACTTGTCTCGCGGGAACGCGGATTTGTCGATGACGAGAACTTCCGCACCCGCACGGTGCAGTTCTGTCGCACACGCCGTCCCGGCGGGCCCCGCACCGACGATCAGAACCTTCGTGGACACGGGCTTCAGGCTACGGGTGGCTCGGCTAGGTGCTTTGGGTGACGGGTTCGTAATATCGGACACGTGGCACCACGGGGTGCCCGGAACCTCCTAGGAGCAAACCATGTCGAAGATGTGTGAAGGTCGCGTTGCAGTCGTCACGGGTGCCGGTCGCGGTATCGGTCGCGAGCACGCGCTCAGCCTCGCAAGCCAGGGTGCAAAGGTCGTCGTGAACGACCTCGGCGGCAACGTTGACGGTTCGGGCGGCGACCTCTCGCCGGCCCAGCAGGTGGTCAACGAGATCAAGGGCATGGGTGGCGAGGCAGTCGCGAACGGTGACGACATCTCCAGCTGGGAAGGCGCACAGCGCCTCATCAACACCGCCGTCGAGACCTTCGGTGACATCAACATCGTCGTGAACAACGCGGGCATCCTCCGTGACCGCATGCTCACCAACATGACCGAGGAAGAGTGGGATGCAGTCATCAAGGTGCACCTGAAGGGCACCTTCGGTCCGTCGCGCTGGGCCGCCGCGTACTGGCGCGAGCAGGTCAAGGCCGGCAAGGAGGTCTACGGCCGCATCATCAACACCACGTCGGTGTCGGGCATCTATGGCAACGTCGGCCAGACGAACTACGGCGCGGCGAAGGCGGGCATCGCCTCGTTCACGATCATCGCCGCACTCGAGCTCGCTCGCCTCGGCGTCACCGTCAACGCAGTCGCACCGGTCGCCCTCACCCGCATGACGGAGGGCCTGGGCAACGCTCCCGAGACCGACGAGGAGCGCGAGATGCGCTCGCCGAAGTGGATCGCACCCATCGTCACCTGGCTGGCGGGCAGCGAGGCCGGTCACGTCACCGGCCGCGTGTTCGAGGCCTCGGGCCAGACTCTCGCGATCGCAGAAGGCTGGCACCGCGGCCCGTCGACCTCGCCCCTCGACGACCCGACCAAGCTCGGACCTGTCGTTGCCGACCTGCTGAAGGGCGCTCGCGCCAACGCCGGCATGGACGGCAAGGACGGCAGCTGGCCGCAGAGCACGCTCGCAAAGTAAGCGCGGACGGAACGAAGGAACAACAGGGGGACACACATGGCACTCAACCCAGCAGCAGTCGGCAGCGTCGGCGAGCCGTACCAGATCTCGTGGACGTCGAAGGACTCCCTGCTCTACGCAGTCAGTCTGAACGTCGGCTCGGACCAGCTCGAGTACGTCACCGAGAACTCCACGGGCGTGAAG
>JBEDDY010000151.1:0-6329 GCA_041176025.1 Actinomycetota bacterium
CTGTCGTACGACAACGATCTGCATGAACTGAATGCCGCATCGGGTCAGTCACTCGGGGCATCCAACAGAATCGTCGACTCGTCGGGCGCCGGCAACTATGCAGGCAACCCGAGGTACGTGAGTGCCACCAAGATCGCCTTCGTCGGGAGCCAGCCCACGAACTCCTGCAGCTCGAGCATGTACTCGGGTGTGTACATCAAGGACACCACCGTCGCAGGCAACGGCACCGTTCTCTCGAACAGTTGCCAGTCCGGCATGAACCGCATCTACGCATCCGACTTCGATGTGTCCCCGGATTCCCAGTGGATCGTCTTCCGCGGCGATGCGACCACTGGCTTCATCGCGATCATCAAGGCTGACGACACCGGCTCGCGAATCGCTGCCTTCACGTCGGCGGGTTACTCGGACGCGCCTTCCGGCAAGCCGATTTTCTCCCCGGACGGAACCAAGATCGCCTTCTCCAAGGGGAACGGAGTCTTCACGGCAACATTCGATGGTTCCACGGTCGGGACTCCCGTTGCCGTCACGTTCCCTGCCGGTGTGACAGCGCCGGGTTCGTTCTCGTGGGCACCGGCATCGGCGACCCTGTCGGCGACCACCACCACAACGGCCGCTCCGACGACAACGGTGGCAGCAACGACCACAACCACCGTCGCAAAGACGACCACCTCAGCCACGGGCGCATATGCAACCGCCAAGCCGGGCATCACGGTGACGGACAACAAGGTGTACAGCCAGCCGCCGGCAGCCGTCGCGGACGACTCCGCCATTCGTGTTCTCTCGATTGCGCAGAACAAGACGATGGACGTGGTGACGAAGACGCCTGCTGTCTGCCTGCCGAACGATGATGAGTTGATCTTCCTGAGCGAAGGAAGCTGCATCGCGGAGGTTGTCAATGCGAAGACACGCGCAGTGCTGCGCACGGTCAAGACAACGGTGATTGCCGACGACATCAGTGAGGTCAGGGTCGGCAATGCGATTGTCACGCTTGCACCGGTGTACTTCAAGCAGATGTCGTCCCACCTTGACGCAAAGGCCAAGGCCCGCATCGCATCCATCAAGAAGCAGGTCTCTGCGGCCGGCTCCGTGTTGGTCGTCGGCTACTCAGGAACAATCAACGGGAACAGCCCGGAGAACGTGGCACTTTCCCGCGCCCGCGCCAATGCAACCGTCACGGCACTCAGGTTGGTCGGGGCACAGGGACCGTTCGCGGTGAGCGGAGTGGGAGCACTCGACCCTGTGGCACGGGGCAAGTCCGAGGCTGACCAGGCGAAGAACCGCCGCGCGGTCATCGTTCTGATCCCGTAGGGGAGTCGAATCACCAAGGTCCCGATGGGTCCGCCTGGATAGGGTTTCTCCCGTGATTCTTTCCGACCGCGACCTGCGAACCGAGATCAACGCCGGCCGCATCATCATCGAGCCGTTCGATGAGAGCTGCGTCCAGCCGTCGTCCATCGACGTGAAGGTGTCGAACCTCTTCCGTGTGTTCCGCAACCACACGGCCGCCGTCCTCGACGTGAAGCAGGACCTCACGGGTCTGACCGAACTTGTTGAGGTGGCAGAGGGCGATGCGTTCATGCTGCACCCGGGTGAGTTCGCGCTCGGCAGCACGTTGGAGCGGGTCGCGGTGCCGGACAACCTGGTCGCCCGGGTGGAAGGCAAGAGCTCGCTCGGTCGCCTCGGGTTGGTCATCCACTCGACGGCAGGGTTCATCGACGCCGGCTTCGACGGTCACGTCACGTTGGAGCTCGCGAACCTCGCGAACCTGCCCATCACGCTGTACCCGGGCATGAAGATCGGCCAGATCAGCTTCATCCAGATGACGTCGCCTGCAGAGAAGCCGTACGGTTCCGGTGCGCAGGGTTCCAAGTACCAGGGCCAGCGCGGGCCGACCCCCAGCCGCTATTTCGAGAACTTCCGTTAGTCCGCATCGACGGGAGCGCATCATGATCGAGGACATCAAGCAGTCAGCGAAGCTGGAGAACGTTCTCTACGACATCCGCGGACCGGTGCTGGAGGAGGCCAAGCGGCTCGAGGAGCAGGGCCACCGCATCATGAAGCTGAACATCGGCAACCCTCACCCGTTCGGGTTCGAGGCGCCGCCGGAGATCCTCGTGGACGTGATCCGTCATCTGCCGCAGGCGCAGGGATACTCGGATTCGCAGGGGATCCGTTCGGCCCGCACTGCCGTGGTGCAGCACTACCAGGACCGCGGCATCGACATCACGGACCCTGATGACGTGTGGCTGGGCAACGGGGTCAGCGAGCTCATCCAGTTGGCGCTGAACGCGTTGCTCGACCAGGGCGATGAGGTACTGATCCCCGCGCCGGATTACCCGCTGTGGACCGCATCGACGAGCCTCGCAGGCGGCCGTCCCGTGCATTACCTGTGCGACGAGGACAATGACTGGAACCCGAACCTGGATGACATCAAGTCGAAGATCTCGAAGAACACGAAGGCGATCGTCGTCATCAACCCGAACAACCCCACGGGCGCGGTGTACAGCAGGCAGACGCTGCGCGCGATCGCAGACCTCGCCGTGGAGCACAACCTCATCATCTTCGCCGACGAGATCTACGACAAGATCCTCTACGACGATGCCGTGCACCACACGTTCGCCGAGCTCGCACCGGATGCGCTGGTGTTCACGTTCAACGGCTTGTCGAAGGCGTACCGCCTTGCCGGATTCCGCAGTGGCTGGATGATGGTCACGGGTCCGCGCAAGCACGCGGCCAGCTACATCGAGGGCATCAACATGCTCACGAACATGCGCCTGTGCGCGAACCACCCGGCGCAGTTCGCCATCCAGACCGCACTCGGTGGTCGCCAGAGCATCAAGGACCTCGTCCTGCCCGGTGGTCGTCTGTTGGCACAGCGTGACGCGGCAGTGGACGCGCTCAATGCGATACCCGGAGTGTCGTGCGTGACCCCGAAGGGTGCGCTGTACGTGTTCCCGAGACTCGATCCTGACGTGTACGAGATCAAGGACGACCGACGATTCGTCCTCGACTTCCTGCGTGCGGAGCACGTGCTCGTGGTGCAGGGGACCGGCTTCAACTGGCCGAACACCGACCACCTGCGCATCGTCACGCTGCCGTGGGCGAAGGACCTCACCGAGTCGATCGGTCGACTCGGCAACTTCCTCTCGACCTACAAGCCGCCGAAGGACTGACGATGGCCGAGGTGGACCGCGGGCAGTTGCGGGAACTGTGGCGCATACGGGACTTCAGGCTGTTGCTGCTCTCGCGCCTGGTGTCCAATCTCGGCAACGGCATCACCCCGGTTGCATTGTCTTTCGGGGTGCTCGGCCTGCCGGGCGGAAACGGGCGGGCGTTGAGCATCGTGAACGCTGCGCACATGGTGGCACTCGTCGTCTTCATGCTGGTGGGCGGAGTCGTGGCCGACCGGTTCGGCCGTTGCCGCACCGTGGGAGGTTCCGACATCATCGGTTCTTTCGTGGTGGGCACCGGGGCATGGTTGTTGATCACCGGTCGTGCGACCGTGTTCCTGCTCGCCACCACGGGGTTCCTTCTCGGTGCGCTGCACGCCATGTGGCAGCCCGCGTACAGGGGGATCCTGCCGATGATGGTGCCGCGCGAGCTGCTGCAGGCGGCCAACGCGGCGAACGGTGTCATTGCCAACTCCACCTACCTCATCGGCGCGGCAGTCGCCGGTGTGCTCGTGGCCGCGTTCGGTTCCGGGTGGGCGATCATGGTCGATGCCGTGAGCTTCCTCGTTGCCGGTGTGCTGGTGTGGGGACTGCGTCATCTCGACGAACGGGTCGTGACGGACCGGACCCAGTCGATGCTCGTTCAGTTGCGCGAGGGATGGCAGGAGTTCGTGTCACGACAGTGGCTGGTCGTCACCGTGGTCAGCATGTCGTTCTTCTTCCTCGCGTTCGAGGCATTCCAGGCCGTGATTGCGCCGGTGCAGATGAAGGAGGCACTCGGCGGTGCGAGGGACCTCGGGTTCATGATGGCGGCATGGGGTGTCGGCGGGTTCATCGGCATGCTGGGGGCCGTCCGTCTCCGGCCGAAGCGGCCGATGCTCGCCGCGTGGTCAATCATGCCCGTCCACGCCGTGTGGATGTTCGCCCTTGCCGTTCCTGCACCGTTGCCGTTGTTGATGCTCGCCGCGGTGGTGTCAGGGATGGCGATCGACCTGTCGTTCACGTGGTTCGGCACGACACTTC
Organism: Actinomycetota bacterium; assembly: GCA_041176025.1. Taxonomy (GTDB): domain Bacteria; phylum Actinomycetota; class Acidimicrobiia; order Acidimicrobiales; family Ilumatobacteraceae; genus UBA2093. The sequence goes on from JBEDDY010000151.1 coordinate 4,194, forward strand.
AGACCCAGGTGCCAGAGGACGTCATCTCCCGGGTCGGAAGTTTCGACGCCCTCGGCGCCGCACTGTTCGGACCCGTGGGACTGGTCTTTGCCGGGCCGTTGGTGGACTCGGTCGGGGCATCAACGACGTCGACGGTTGCCGGCATCGTCGCGCTCGTGTCAGGCGTGGCCCCGTTGGTGTTCGCCTCCGTGCGACGTCTCGAGAGCGTCGTCTGACGGGGGCTGTCAACACGCGGTTACCAATGCGGTAAGCGGACGGTCCGCGTGTAAGTTGCCCCCATGACGACCACAGTCACGCTCACCGGCACCGGAGTCCCGCACGCAACCGCGGGACGAGCAGGGGCGGGGGTGCTGGTGCGCCGGGGGGACATGTCACTTCAGTTCGATGCGGGCCGTGGCACCGTGCTGCGGATGATCGAGGCCGGAGTGTCACCCACGGATCTGACGGCCCTGTTCGTCACGCACTTCCACAGTGACCACGTCGTGGACATTCCCGATGTGGTGCTGACCAGATGGGTGCAGGAGCACATCCACGAGGCGGGTCCGCTGCCCATCATCACCCCCACGGGCTCCGCCCTGCGCTATGTGGAACGGATGATGGACGCATTCGATGATGACATCCACGTCCGCCGGGAGCACACGTCCAACGTGGACCTCCGACTCGACATCACGTCGTTTGCACCGGGTGCGACCCCGGCAACCGTGTGGGGGTCGGCGGACGGGTCGGTGCGAGTGGACGCAGTGGCCGTGCACCACGAGCCGGTGAAGGATGCTGTCGCCTACAGGGTGACCACCCCGGACGGGACGGTGGTGATCTCCGGGGACACCCGGGTCTGCCGCGAGGTGTTCGAGATGGCGGAGGATGCCGATCTCCTCGTGCACGAGACCTGCCGCAAGCGAGCCATGCAGAAGGCAATCGTCGGCACGCCGATGGAGAACATTTTCGATTACCACGCTGATTCGGTGGAGATCGGTGAATGGGCCCAGAAGCACCGTGTGCGCCATCTCCTGCTCACGCACCTGATTCCGTCGCCGCGATCCGCCGAGGAAGCGGAGAAGTTCGCACGCGACGCACGCGACGGTGGCTACACCGGGACCGTCACCGTGGGCAACGACCTCACGACCGTCACTCTCGGCTGAGGGTCACTCGCCGGCCGTGCCGCAGGTCGTCAGGCATGACGGCGACGTCGCGAGACCGCCGGGAGGAGCAACGCTCCGAGCATCGCAAGAGCAACGGGAATGACGATGAACAACACGGCGGTGTTGTTCTCCTTCTTCCAGTCGCCGATCTTCACACCAAGACCGATGGTCGCTTTCTTGCCGTCCGCACTGACGGCTGTCAGGGCGATGCGATGGAGCCCGCTCTCCACGGAAGCAGGCACCACGAAGTCACGGTTGAGCATGCCGTCAGCACCGACCGTGGTTCTGCCGAGAAGCACGGGAGTCGAGAACATCCACGCCTCCACCTGCGAACCCGGCTGGAATCCGGCCATTCTTATCCTGATGCGGTCGCCGACCTTCAACCTGATGGCGCCCTCGGCATCGAGGGCGACAGGTGTGCCCTTTGCATCGATGGGCGCGAACGTTGCGTTGAGCGAACCGACTGACACAGAAATCGCGTTGTTCTGACGAGTGGTCCTGGGTGTGATTGCCCGCGAACCCACGGAGACCGAGGCCTCCCCGGGCTTGAGAGACGGCAACTTGGGGACACTGGTGGCCGGGGATGTGGTTGTGACGGTGTTCGGCGCAGTCGTCGTTGTCGACGGGGAGGCAGTGGTTGTCTGCGACACGGTGGTGCTGGTGGTCGCAAATCCCTTCGGCACGGCGATCGACAGAGTCGTGGTGGTCACGATCGGTGCCTGCACATCAATGACCAGCGCAACGGATGTCGCCGATGAAACAACCGTCGTGGTGGGGGCGATCGTCGTCGATGTGGTCGTCGATGTGGTCGTCGTGGTGGTTGATGTCGAGGTGGTGGTGGTCGGCACGACGGTTGCGAACCTGAGGATGACCAGTCCCGATCCGCCACGTCCACCCTTGCCCGTGGCGGCGCCATTCGAGCCGGAGCCTCCGCCTCCGCCACCACGGCCTTCAGTTCCGTCCACTCCGTCGGGCCCGCCGTTCACGCTGCCGGCGC
>JBEDDY010000152.1:0-3422 GCA_041176025.1 Actinomycetota bacterium
GATTACTGCTCGGCCACTCGGCCTGGAGATTGCGGAAGTACACGTTCGTCGAGTTGGTCGAGAAGGTCCCGTCGGAGCTCTTGTACCAGCGCAGCCCGCCCGAGTAGTAGGCCCAGCCCGGGTCCATCGCGGTGACCGCGATCTCCTGCGTGCCCGACGGGGGCCACACGGCCACACCACCCTGCGAGTTCTCCTGGTGGGCCGCTGGGATGTCCGGCTCGTCGATCTGGTCCTTGAAGAACTCGCGGTAGGGGCTGGTTGCGTTGATACCCGCCCCTGCGCGCGAACCGCCCGTGGAGGTCCTCGTCCCGCAGGTGCCGTCGGACTCCTGCGCGTAGACCGGGGCCGACGCCGTGCCGGTGTTGCACAGCAGGATCGTGTCGCCTCGGGTGAACGCGGTGACCCACGGGCTGCTTCCGCCGGGGTTTCCGGCGGTCACACCCGTGTCAGTGGGGTCCAGGTTCACCGCGCCGAGCTGGCGCGACAGGCGGTCGGAGACGCCGGCGATGATGGACCCGTCCTCGAGCACGTCGATGCCCATGATGATCGGCTGGGAGAAGTAGTACTTGTTGCCGTCCTTCCAGATCGCGTTGGCGGTGACGGCGGCCTTGATCGCCGCGAAGTCATCCGTCCATGCCTTCCACCTGGCCGCCTCGCACTTCGGGGCATTTGCGTCCGTCAGGTTGGCGGCCACCTTGCAGTTGTTCTCCTCCATGGCCCGGTCATACCCGAAGTTGAGCGTGGTAACAGTGGACCACGTGCCGGCGGAGGAGATCTTCCTGATGTACCCGGACCCCGGGCGGCGGGTGCCGGAGAAGGATGCGGCATTCGCGGTCTCGTTGGAGCAGACCACACCGACGAGGATGCCGTCCGACACGACCTTCAGGCCGAACGGGCGGGCATCGGCGGCGTTGGAGCAGCCGGGGTCGGTGATCGCGGTGCTCGTGGGCGTGCCGATCACGGGGGCGGCGGCAGTTCCGCTGACAGGGAACGTGTAGAGCTTCCGGTCGTAGAGGTTGACGACGTAGAGCTGCGTTCCGTCCGCGGAGAAGTCGATGTCGCCGATGCCGACCTTGCCCACGCCGCCGAACGACTGGGCATCCAGCGACAGGTTGAGGTCGTCCGTGAACCCGCGGGCGGCATCCGTGAACTGGGTGTTGTCGGCACTGAGCGGCATGTGCTCGGCGAGGTCGAAGCTCGTGACGAGGCCCGTGAGCGGATGTGCCACGTAGAGACCGCCGATGCCCTTCGGGCCGAACGCGGAGTGCCGGCGGAGGAACGCCGACGCCCAGACGAGACCGGTGCTCGGCTGGGAGGCGAGGCCCCACGTCGCCCCGACGTACTGGTTCTCCACCACCTTCGTGAACTCGGCACGACCGCTCCATGTCGTGTACGCGATGGCTGACTTCGTGCCGGCGTTGCTGTTCGCGGACGTGCTCGCCGCCTTGCCGGGTGTCTGGCAGTTGGTCGCGACCATGGGGTCGGCGTTGTTGTCAGCGCAGTAGTTGCCGGGGATGATCAACGCGAAGTCCACCGAGGTGGCCGGGACGGTCACGAACTGGATGCTGGTCCCGCCCGTCGATGCCGCGAAGGAGGACTGGTGACCTGTGGGGGTGTCGAACTCGACGCGCACGGAGGACGTCGCAGCCCCCGTCACCGCCAGGGTGTACGTGCCGTCAGATCCAGTGGTCGCGGTGCCGACCGCGGAGCCCGCACTGTCGAACGCCCGCACCGTCACCCCGGGGACCCCGGACTCACCGGAGTCCTTCGAGCCGTCCGAGTTCTTGTCCAGGAACACAGTTCCTGCCACGGTCGACGTGACGGCCGCAACCGGTGACCAGCCCGCGACGAACAACTGCGACACAAGCACAGCGAGAGAGATGAAAACCGCCTTCTTCACGCGAGCGTGCGACATGACTTCCCGGCCTCTTCCGTGCTTTCCTTGCTCCGTGTGGACGGTAGAGCGGGTCTGAGGTGGCTCGCGACAACCCGAGTGAAAAAGAAAAAAATTTCTCACGTAATCTCGGAGTTGTGAGAACACCACCTAGCGAGAGAACTGAGGGATCCAAGGAATCGATCCTGAGGAGTGCCCGCCTCGAGATCGCGGAGAACGGGATCCTCGGGCTGCGCGTCGCAGAGGTGGCGGCCGGTGCCAACTGCTCAATCACCCAGATCTACAGGTACTTCGGTGACCGCAACGGTCTCCTCGCCCGGGTGCTCGGTGACATGTACGAGGAGGTCGTGTGCGGTTCCACGCAGGCGTACCAGGCGGCAATCTTCGCCCACGACGTCATCACTGTCGACATCCTGGTGGATGCGCTGCCGCCCATGTTCCAGGTGAACTCCGCTGCCAACCAGGGTGTCCGCCTGCAGATCCTCGCCGCGTCGGTCACCAACGAACCGCTCCATAGGCGCCTCGAGGAGATCACCCGTGCGGAATGGGACGCGTGGGAGGCCGGCCTCGACGAAGTGGAGAGGCGACTCGCGCCCGGCGAGAGGTTCGACCGGCGCGTCTTCACCATGATCCTCGCCACACAGCTGCCGTACTACCGCAACCTCATGGGCGACAAAGGGTTCACCGCCGAGGAGTTCAGGCAGTTCCTGCGCGACAAGATGTCGTCCTAGGGCAGCCAGCCCCGCACCAGTGCGACACCGACCAGCAGTGTCACGGCACCGAGCACACGGCTGACAACCGTCGACGGCCATTCCTCGCCCTCCCGAGCGAACCAGTCGACGACACCCAGTGCGAGGCCGGGTATTCCCATGAGGACAAAGGCCCACTGGATTTCATTCGTGTCGACCGCGCCGTTGACGAGAAGGCCCCACCACAACATGACGAAGAGCATCACCACGATCCGCACGAGGTTGCGCGGCACGAAACGGTGGACCGCCGGGAAGTTCGGGAACCTGCCAGAGCGCGTCTCCACGATCTTCGGGAGCAGGAACATCACCGTGCCCGCGCCGAGCCACCAGTTCCCTCCGATGAACACCCACGCGACGAATGCGAACACCACCGTTCGCACCACACGGGAGAGCGGGCGCTGGCCGTCCACCGGCTCGGGGAAGACTTCGTTCTCGATGCGCGCCAGCCGCACCGACACAAGGAGCCGCGCAGCGTTCTCGAGAACGTAGCGTCCCGACAGGACCAGCAGTGCCGCGAGCTCGACCGTGCCCACACGACCCGACCATGCGACGTCATAACCGGAGAGGTGCGGCACGGCCGAGAACATCGCACCGGCCGCCCACGCCCCGATCAAGGGGATCAACACGAAGTCGACGGACCTGTTCCACACGTGGTCATCCACGCTCGCACGGCGGTACGGACGCATTGCGGAAGCGACGAGACCGACAAGGAACATCGGCGCGGCGAGGCCGAGGAAGCCGCGCAGGGCATCCGTCGAGTCCATCCCGCCGCCCAGGAG
>JBEDDY010000153.1:0-19589 GCA_041176025.1 Actinomycetota bacterium
CCCCTGCGGCCGCCACCACCGCCGGCGAACATCACTCACCGTCCTTCGACTGTGTGGCCGTCCAGGCGGCGAGGACCTCGCGGTACTTGGCGCTGGTCGCGAGAAGGTCCTGGTGCGACCCGGCGGCGGCGATGACGCCGCCGTCCAGCAGCACCACGGTGTCCGCCAGTTCGATCGTGGCGGGGCGATGCGCGATCACGATCGTGGTGCGTCCGCGCATCACCGTGGCGAGCGCGTCGCGGATCTCGTGCTCCTTCGTGGGGTCGACCGCTGACGTCGCGTCGTCGAGAACCAGCACGCGCGGGTCCGCAACGATCGCCCGTGCGATGGCGATGCGCTGGCGCTGGCCTCCGGAAAGGGAGAACCCGCGCTCACCGAGCGTCGTGTCGTATCCCTCGGGCAGTTGCTGCACGAACTCGTGGGCGCCTGCCAGCTTCGCGGCGCGGATGATGATGTCCTTCTCCACCCCGGGACGCGCGAACGCGATGTTGGCAGACACGGTGTCGTTGAAGAGCAGGGTGTCCTCGAACACGACCCCCACCGACCTGCGCAGGTCGCTGAGCTTCAGCTCGCGCAGGTCGATGCCGTCCAGTTCAACGCAGCCCGATTGGGGGTCGTAGAAGCGCAGCAGCAGGCGGGCGAGAGTTGACTTGCCCGACCCCGTGGCACCGACGACCGCCACGGACTCGCCGGGCGCGATCGTCCAGTCGAGACCGTTCAGCACCCGCACGTCCGTGTGGCCGAGGTCGTACCCGAACCGCACGTTCGAGAACCGGACCGCACCGACGGGCTGTGCGAGACCTGCCGCGGGCAGTTTCCGGGGCTTCGGCGGGTCGGCGATGGCGGGCTCCTCGGAGAGGATCTCGTTCACGCGCATCAGCGCGGTGGCGGCGCGCTGGCCCATGGCCACCGTCATGCCGATGTTGCGCATCGGCCAGATCAGCATGGTGAGGTACGTGTTGAAGGCGACGAGCCCGCCGAGTGTCATGTCCCCGTTGATCACGCGGTGACCACCGATGCCGAGGACCGCGACGAGGCCCAGGTTCGGCAGCAGGTCGATGGCCGGCAGGAAACGGCTGCGGATGCGGGCTGCCTTCATCGACTCCGTCCGGATGTCGTTCGCTTCCTTGTCGAGCTTCGTCTGCTGAACGGCTTCGGCGCCGAATCCCTTGATGACCCGGATTCCTGACACCGACTCCTCCACCACGTTCGCCAGCTGTGCCTGCTCCTGCTGCACGGCCATGACGGCGGGATGGATCTTGTGCGAGAAGCGGCGTGCCGACACGTTGATGAACGGCAGCGGGAACAGTGCGACCGCGGCGAGCAACGGGTCACTCAGGAACAGGATGATCACGACGAAGAACACCATCGTGACCTGCGACGCGAAGATCGGGATGTTGACCACGAATCCCTGCACCTGCTGCAGGTCGCTCGACGACCGGCTCATCAACTGGCCGGTCTGTGCGCGGTCATGGAAGCCGACGTGCAGACCCTGGATGTGGGCGAACAGGCGCTCGCGCAGGGTCGTCTCCGTGACTCGGCTCTCGCGGAACGCGATGAACCGGCGCCATGCGGCGAAGAAGCCTGCGATCGACGCGGCACCGAGGATGAGGAGCGTCCAGAACAGCAGGGAGCCGCTCTCGTTGATGCCCCTGTCGATGGCGAGGCGCGTCAACTGGGGTACGGCGACCTTGCCGAGGGTCCAGGAGAGACCGACCGCAACGCCCGTCAGCAACTGACGGCGCTGCAACTTGAGCGTGGAGAAGAGAAGACGCCAGCCCTCCCTCGTCACGCCCTTCCCGTCGTCGGCCATCGGGTTACTTGTGCGCCGAGGGGGAGAGCGAGCGCACGGCGTCCCAGTGCTTCAGCTCCGGGTCGAACGGCATGATCGCGAGAGACGAGGTGGTGACGCCGTTGTCGAAATAGTCCTTGATGCGGCCGCGGCAGTACTCGGGCGAACCGTGGATCACGATGTCGTCGACGACGGAGTCCGGGATGGCGGCGAGAGCGGCCTTTCGGTCCCCCGCCTTCCAGTTGTCCCACATGCCCTTCAGTTCGTCGCCACGGCCCAGCCATGCGTGGAACGCCGCGTACACGGGCACGTTCAGGTAGGCGGCGATCGCGAACCGCGCCGCCTGGCGGACGACGTCTGCGTTCTCCGACGGGCACACGAAGATGCGCGCCACGATTTCCTTCTGCTGGCCGCCCGATGCCTCGTTCACCACGGCTGCGACGCGCTTCACATCCTCCGGTGAGAGCCAGTTGATGATGGTGCCGTCGGCTTCCCGTGCGGCGAGGCGCAGCATTCCCTCGCGCAGCGCGGCCACGAGTATCTGGGGCTTCTGCTCGGGCTTGATGCCGAGACGGAACCCGTCGACGGTGAACGTGTCGTAGGACTTCGCGACCTTCTCGCCGGAGAGCGCGTCGTTCAGGAAGCGCACGACATCGCGCACCTTCTTGTACGGCTCCTCGAACGGGATGCCGTTCCACTTCTCCACGATCACGTTGCTCGACGAACCGATGCCGATGGCGAAGCGCCCGGGGGCCGCGTCGGCGAGGGTGGCAACGGACTGTGCGAAGCAGGCGGGACTGCGCGTGTACGCGGGCACGATCGCCGTGCCGAGACGCAACCGTGGCTCCCATGCGGACGCGAGCGCGAGCGGAGTGAAGGCGTCCGCACCGTCGGCCTCGGCCGACCAGATGTCGGTGTAGCCCATGTCGGCGAGCTCGACGAGCTTGTCGCGCTGCGCGTGCAGGTGGCCGGGCAGCGGCACCGTCATTCCCGGCCGTACCGGCATGCCGTTGTGGCTCTGTGCCCCGTATGCGTTCATTGTTCCCCCTTGTCGCGCCCTGTCACGGGCCCTTGTGGATGCGTGCGATGCAGCTCTGGCTGGCCGTGGCCATGAGAGTGCCGTCCTGTGCGTACATATGGACCAGCCCGTGACCGAAGCCGCGGGCGACACCGTGCACCTTGATGTCAATCAGCACCCATTCGGTGGGCACGAGGTTCATCACGCGCAGCGTGTTGTCGAGCGAGTTGCCGCCGCCGCGGATGCCGAGCGACTGGCCGACGCCGCGCGGCACGAAATCACCGAGCACGCCGAGCGTGGCTGCGTCGACACCATCGATGATCGACGGCAGGCGCGCCCACATCACCGTGTGCCCGTCGTTCTTCGTCCCGTCGAGTTCCGCCTCGCGCCGCACGCGGACGAGGCGCTCCTCCATGAAATCGTGGATCGACTCCTCCGTCGTCCAACGGTGCTCGTACTCGGGACAGTTCTCGGGTGCCGGGGCGTCCGGGGCGGTCTCCCACTGGCCGGAGTGTTCGAAGTCGCGGTCGCCGAGGGCCGCGTTCACCACCAGGATCTCGCGCTCCCCCACGTGGGCCACCACGCGCGCCTGTGTGATCGCGTTTCCGGCGACCGGCACGATGACATCGATGTCCATGACCTCGCCCGGGCGGGCGTAGCTCAGGTACTGCGCGGTCGACCAGACCAGCTTGCGGCCGGTCGAGCCCTCGAGGGCAGAGATGGCCGCGCCGAGACCGGCCCCTCCGTACAGGAAATTGCCCCCGGTGCAGAGCTTGCGTTCGATGGGGAGATACCAACGGAAGGGGTTGTGGGTCTGCTCCAGACCGAGAAACGAACGACTATCCATTGCGGGTTCAACGCTAGTTGCGGGACGCCATTCCCAACGGATTGAGGAGCCCGACGGTGGAGTAAGTTGCGCTCCCATGGGGGAAACACCGTGGTTGGGTGACGCATGTTCGCTCGTGGAGGAATTCCGGGCAGGACGTCGGTCACCAGTGGAGGAAATGAAGGCGACGCTCGCCGCCGTCAGGGCGAGCGGTCTGAACGCGATCTCGTTCGTCGACGAAGAAGGTGCTCTCGCGCGCGCGGCAGCGGCCGACGTGTCGAAGCCGTTCGGCGGCGTGCCGCTCGGCGTGAAGGAACTCGACCACGTCGAGGGATGGCCCGCGACGGAGGCATCGGTTCCGCTTGCAGACCGTGTGTCCGGGTGGACCTCCACCATGGTGGGGCGACTCACGCAGAACGCCGGTGCCAACCACTTCGGTCTCACGACGTCCAGCGAGTTCGGCGGCGTGAACATCACCCGCACCGTGCTGAACGGCGTGACGCGCAACCCGTGGAACACCGCGCACACGCCCGGTGGTTCGTCTGGTGGAACCGGCGCGGCGGTGGCCGGCGGTCTCTTCACTCTCGGCACCGGTGGCGACGGCGGGGGGTCCATCCGCATCCCGGCCGGTTTCAACGGACTCGTCGGTCTCAAGTCCACGTTCGGCCGCATCCCGCGCGGCCCGCACGTGGAGTACGGCAACCTCACCGTCACCACCGGTGGTCTCACCCGCAGCGTGCGCGACACCGCGCGGTGGTTCGACGTGTGCAACGGGCACCACTCCGGTGACCCTCTCAGCCTGCAGCGTGTCGAGGGATGGGAGGCCGGTCTCGGCACCGTTCCCGTGAAGGGACTGCGCGTCGCGATCGTCCCCGACTGGGGAGGTGCTGTCGTCTCCCCCGCCATGTGGGACGTCCTCCTCGAGAGCGCCGACTTCCTCGTGGAGAAGTCAGGGATGAAGCGGATCGACAATGTCGACACCTCGCTCCCGCGAATGGGCGCCGCCTGGTCGATCAGCGGCATGCTCGAGATCGCGGCACTGCTCGGTGACAAGTGGCCGGCGTGTGCCGACGACCTGACACCCGAGATGCGCGCCGGATTGCGCGTCGCCGAGGGTCGCTACGGGGCCGCCGAGCGGGCAAAGATCGAGGCACGTCGCGCGCAGCTGAACGTGCGCATGCACGAGATCTTCGAGCAGGTGGACATCGTCATCACCGCGTCGAACCCCGACATCGCGTTCACTGCCGAGGGACCGCTGCCCGACACGTTCGGAGGCATCGTCGCGGGCGCAGGCAACAACGGTCTCCTCACGTTCCCCTGCAACCTGCATGGGAACCCCGGCATCTCGGTGCCCGCGGGAACCGTCAACGGTCTCCCCGTCGGGCTCCAGGTCATCGGGCGTCATTTCAGCGAACAGACACTGCTCGAACTCGCCCTCATCCTCGAACGGGAACGGCCGTGGCCGCTCGTCGCGCCGGGGGCTCCGCTGTGAGCGCGAACATCGGCCCCCTCGCGGGCGTCAAGGTGGTCGACCTGTCCGTGATGATCTCGGGACCGCTCGCGGCCATGATGCTGGCGGACCAGGGTGCCGAGGTCATCAAGGTCGAGTCACCGGGCATCGGCGACATGATGCGCTTCCTCGGTTCGCAGAAGGGCGGCATCACCGGGATCTTCGCCCTGCACAACCGCGGCAAGAAGTCGATCGGCCTGAACCTGAAGAGCGACAAGGGCCGGGAGATCCTGCGCGACCTGATGAAGGACGCTGATGTCGTCATCCAGAACTTCAGGCCGGGCGCGCTCGAGAAACTCGGCTTCGGGTACGACGACGTGAGGACGTTCAACGACCGCGTCGTCTACGTGTCCATCAGTGGCTTCGGACCGGACGGCCCGCGCAGCGGCCAGCGCGTCTACGACAACGTGATCCAGGCAGCGTCGGGTCTCGCCTCGGTGCAGACGGACAAGGCGACCGGTCGGCCGCAGGTCTTCCGAACGCTCGTGTGCGACAAGGTCACGTCGTACACCGTGGCGCAGGCGGTCACGGCGGCGTTGTTCGCGCGCGAACGCGGACGCGGCGGACAGCACATCGAGATCTCGATGCTGGATTCGGCGATCGCGTTCATGTGGCCCGACTCGGCCATGGACGCCGCACTGCTCGATGACGACGTCGCGCGCACGCCCACCATCGGCGAGAACTACGCGGCGCTGGAGCTGAAGGACGGGTTCGTCACGGTGTCGGCCGTGTCCCAGCCCGAGTTCGAGGGGTACTGCGCCGCGCTCGGCAACCCGGACCTGGCGAAGGACCCGCGGTTCGCCGACGCCGCCGCCCGTTCGGCCAACACCGCCGAGCTGCGACTCGAGATCAAGAAGCTCACCGACGCGATCACCGTCGAGCAGTTCCTGGCGAACGCCGTCACATTTGATGTGCCGGCCAGCGGCATCAACACCCTGCACAACGTCCACGAGGAGCCGCAGGTGTTGCACAACGGCACGTTCGTGGTGCGCGACCACCCGAAGGCCGGATCCATCCGCGAGGCCCGCAACGCGCCGCACTTCAGGGGAACACCCACGTCGATGCCGGCGACCGCGCCCGACCGTGGCGAGCACAGCGACGAGATCGTCACGGCTCTGGGTCTCGATGCCTCCGCCCTGCGGGCAGAGGGAGTGATCTTCTAGGTCACTTCACGATCGCGCGTCCGACGATCTCCTTCATGATCTCGGACGTGCCGCCGTAGATCGTCTGGATGCGGCTGTCGGCCCACGCGCGGGCGATCTTGTACTCGTTCATGTAGCCGTACCCGCCGTGCAGCTGCAGGCAGCGGTCGACGACCCTGTTCTGCAGTTCCGTCGTGAGGAACTTCGCGGCCGCAGCCTGCTCCGCGGTCAGCTTGCCCTCGCAGTGCAGTTCCAGGCAGCGGTCGACGTACGCGCTCGCCATCTGCACCTCGCTGTGCAGTTCCGCGAGGAGGAACTTCGAGTTCTGCATGGAGGCGATCGACTGGCCGAACGCCTTGCGCTCCTTCGTGTACTCGATGGTCCAGCGCAACGCGGCCTTCGCCACCGCGACCGCACCGATGGCCATGCCGAACCGTTCCTGGGCCAGGTTGTGCATCAGGTACATGAACCCCATGCCGGGCTCACCGAGCACGTTCTCGGCCGGCACCTCGACGTTGTCGAAGAACAGCTCGGCGGTGTCCTGGGCATGCATGCCCAGCTTGTCGAGATTGCGGCCGCGCTCGAACCCCTTCATGCCGCGCTCCAGCACGATCAACGAGAAGCCACGGTGACCGGCCTCGGGGTCGGTGCGGCACACGGTGAGCACGAGGTCGGAGTTGATGCCGTTCGTGATGAACGTCTTCGAGCCGTTCACCAGGTACGTGTCGCCCTTCTTCACCGCGGTGGTCTTCACACCCGCCATGTCGCTGCCGGCGTTCGGTTCCGTGATGGCGATCGCCGTGATGTACTCACCCGTCACCATCTTCGGCAGCCAGCGCGCCTTCTGGTCGTCGTTCGCGAGCGAGAGGTAGTACGGCAGCACGATGTCGTTGTGCAGCGTCATGCCGTTCGCCGAACCGATGACACCGGTGTCGCTCACTTCTTCCTGCATGACGGCGCCGAACCTGTAGTCATCGACGCCGCCGCCGCCGTACTGCTCGGGCACGTGGTAGCCGAGGAAGCCGTGCTTGCCCGCCTCCAGCCAGATCTCGCGCGGGGCGATGCCGTCCTTCTCCCACTGCTCGTGGTGCGGAACGACCTCCTTGTCCAGCCAGCTGCGGAATGCGGCCCGGAACTGCTCGTGGTCGGCGTTGTAGACGTTGCGTTCGAAGAAATCCACGTGGCGAATCTACGCCAGCACCGCACGGGCGACTAAGTCAGCACCGAATGCCGTCAGGATGGCGAGGTACATGAGACCCGTCGCCGCCATGACGGCGGAATAGCTGCGTTCCTTCAGCGCGCGGATGGTCACCTCGATGAGTGCGGCCGTGGTGACGGCACACGCCAGCCAGAACCAACCGAGCATTCCGCCCCACCCGTCGTCGATGGACCCACCGAGGACGCTCAACATGCCGGTGGGCAACAGCATCACCACGATCTCGACGGGCAGGATCCACCGCACCACGACGACCAGCTCGTTCAGGATCCTCCGCGGCAGGCCGGGCTGCACCAGGTACCAGTGACCGAGGAGCATCGCGTCGCTGACTGCGCCGAGGAAGAACGTGCCGACGACGACCCGCAGCAACGACACGACCGTGTCGGCTGTCCCGTTGGCGGCATCGAGCGCGCCGACCACCACGCCGACGAGACCGACCAACGGCGCGACGAGATCCCATCGTGGGTCCTTGCGGCGGATGGTGCCGAGGGAAACGACGGCGACGATCCCCGCCGAGACGTCACGGACGGGCACCCAACCGATGGCGTACGCAGACGCCACCGCGCCTGCGGCGATAGCCGCGTACGTGCCGCGGATGAGCCAGCCGTACCCACGGCCGATCTCGTGCGAGCGCGTGGTGAACCACAGGAAGAAGAGACCGCCTGTCGCCCACTGCAGCAGCACCGTCGCCGCGTCGAGTTTGATCACTTGTGCATCACCTGGCGGTCACCGTCTCCGTGTCGCGTCCCGAGCGGAGCAAGGTACCGGCGCGTGCCTCGAGCGCCACGTTGTCGCGCACGGACTCGACACCGTTCACGATGACATGTTCCACACCGATCGAGTCGCTGTAGACGCGGCCGGCACCACCGGGCAGGTCGAAGCGCATCTCGGCCGGCCCGGGTCCGATGCGCTGCGGGTCGAACACGCAGATGTCGGCGGCCCAACCCTCCGCGAGACGGCCGCGGTTCTTCAGTCCGTAGTAGCGGGCGGGACGTTCGGTGAGGTGGAACACGGCCTCCTCGAGCGGCATCAGTTCGTGCTCGCGCACGGCGCGCTGCAGCATGTTCGTGCAGAACGCATAGCTGTCGATCATGTCGAGGTGCGCACCCGCGTCGCTCGCACCCACGATCGCGCGGTGGTCGCGCCACACCTGCACGCGCTTCTCCCACGTCTCGCGGGTCTGGCCGTTGTCCTGGTTGGCGATGACCGTGTTCAGGTTGTCGTCGATAACGATGTCGCACAGCAGGTCCCACGGCTTCGCACCGAGCTCGTTCGCGATGTCACCGATGATACGACCCTCGTACGGCTTCCACTTCGCACTGAATGTCTGCAGCAACTGGTAGTTGCCCCAGTTGGCGATCGACTTCGTGGGGCCGACGGTGGACTGGGCCAATTCGTTCATGCGCGCACGGCCGGCAGGGTCTCGCAGCATCGCCATCTTCTCCCCGGGCGGGAGCGCCATCAGCGAGTCCCAACCCTCCAGGATGTCGAGAATGAACCCGCTGCGGAAGTTCAGCCGCAGACGGAACGTGTCGGGCAGCGTCAGTGCCAGCACCTGGCCGCCGCGCTCCGCGGCGATGTCGAACCCGGCCAACTGGTGCTGCACCAGCTCCCAGCTCTGCGCGTACACCTGCAGCAGGTTCCAGTTCAGCGGACGGTCGGCGGCGGCGCTCATGTCACCCATCAACTCGAACGTCTCGCGCGGGAACTGACCGACTGCGGGGATGAACTCGAGCACGGTTCCGGGGTGCTTCTTCACCTCGGCGCACAGCGCCAGCACCTCCTCGCGGCTCGACCAGCGCGACGGCACCGGCACGCCCGTGTGGTCGTTGTGGCTGGGTGACCACGTGGACGAGAACCCCATGCCGCCAGCCTGCAGTCCGGCGCGCAGCAGTGCGACCATCGCGTCGATCTCCTCCGGTGTCGCCTCGCGCTTGTTGGCGTCGTCGTGCATGACGACGCGGCGCAGCGCACTGTGGCCCACGGAGAACCCCGCGTTCGGCATCAGCTTTCCGTCGAGCGCGTCCAGGTACTCGGCCGTGGTGGTCCAGTTCCACGGCACACCCTGCTCCAGCGACTCGAGCGGCATGCCCTCCACACGCGCGAGCATGCGCATCAGGTAGTCGCCGTCCTCCCCGGTGAGCGGTGCGATGGTGAACCCGCAGTTGCCGCCGAACACCGTGGTCACGCCGTGCATCGGCGACGGACTGAGCGTGGTGTCCCAGAACGCCTGGGCGTCGTAGTGCGTGTGCAGGTCGATGAACCCCGGCGACACCACCAGGTCGGTCGCGTCGATCGTCTGCGCGGCGTGACCGTCCAGCTCACCGATCGCCGCTACGCGGCCGTCCTTCACCCCGACGTCCGCACGGACCGCCTTTGCGCCCGTGCCGTCGATAACCATGCCGCCGGTGATTGCCAGATCGAATGCCATAACAGGACCTCCCCCGTCTGTCGGCCCCACCCTATTACCGACCCCTCGGAGGGAGCCGATGCGGACTAGCCGTTCAGCACCACGAGGTCGTGGTTGGCGTGGTTCAGGGGAAGCGGGCCGTTGTCGGTGGCCACGACGATGTCCTCGAGCCGCATGCCCCACTTGCCCGGGATGTAGATTCCCGGCTCCACGCTGTAGGCGTGACCGGCGGCGATCGGTTCGGTGTTGCCCGAGACCATGTAGGGGTCCTCGTGCTCCTCCATGCCGATGCCGTGACCCGTGCGGTGGACGAACCACTCGCCGTAGCCGGCGTCCTCGATCACCCTTCGCGTGACCGCGTCGACCGTCTCGCACGACGCGCCGATGCACCCGGCGGCAACGCCAGCGGCCTGGGCCTCCTTCAGCACCGCGTACGCCCGCGCGATGTCGTCGGGAACCTCGCCGATGTGGACGCATCGCGTGATGTCGCTGCAGTACCCATTCATCGTGCCGCCGAAGTCGCACAGCACGATCTCGCCGTGCCTGATGACTCGGTCACCGGGGTGGTGGTGCGGGCTGGCGGCGTTCTCCCCCGCCGCGACGATCGCGAAGTTCACCTTGTCGTGGCCCTCGGCGATGAGCCGTGCGGAGATGTCCGCGGAAACCTGTGCCTCCGTGCGCCCGACCAACGGGATCTCACCGGCGTGCAGCTGTGCGGCCACACGGTCGGCGGCCGCGCCGGCCGCTGCAAGGGAGTCGATCTCGGCGGCGTCCTTGCGCGTGCGGAGAGCAGCCATCACCACGGTCGAGCGCACGTACTTCGACTCAGGACGGTGTGCCAGCAGGTCGACGAGGAAACGCGACCACATCTGGTCGCCCACGGCGATCGAGCGCGATCCGCCCAGCAGCGAGTGCGCGAGCGCGACAGGGTCATCGGTCTCGTTCCACGGGGCGATGCCGAACACGGCGGGCATCTGCACCACGCGCGGCGCCTCGAGTCGCGGGATGATCAACGTCGGCATGCCCGACTGCGGCACGACGAGCAGCGTGAGGCGCTCGAGCGGCATCGCGTAGTACCCGGTGAGGTACGGCAGGTCGTGACCGACCGACAGGATGAGGGCGTCCACCGAGTGCGCGCGCATCTCCGCGCGCACCCTCTCCATGCGGTCGGCGTAGACGTGTTCTGCTGCGACGTGGGTCATCGTGATGCACTCCCGATGGTGACGGGGACGGCAACCTCGGCTGCCTCCTTGGCGTGGTAACTGCTGCGGGTGAGCGGGCTCGACTCGACGTGGCCGATGCCGAATGACTCCCCCCATTCCTTGTACTGCTCGAACACCGACGGCTCCACCCAGCGCGACACCGGCAGGTGGTGCGTGGTGGGACGCAGGTACTGGCCGATCGTGACGATGTCGACGCCGACGGCGGAAAGGTCCAGCAACGTCGCGCGGACCTCGTCGTCGGTCTCGCCCATGCCCACGATGAGACCGGACTTGGTCACCAGTCCCTTCGCCTTGCTGCGCGCGAGGACCGACAGGCTGCGCGCGTACCCGGCGCTCGGGCGCACCGCACGCTGCAGGCGCGGCACCGTCTCGGTGTTGTGGTTCATCACGTCGGGACGCGCGTCCAGCAGGATGTCGAGCGCGGCCGTGCCGCGGGCATCGGAGATGAGGGTCTCGATCTGGATCGACGGGTCGACCGCACGGATGGCGGCGATGCACTCCGCCACGTGACCCATTCCCTCATCGGCAAGGTCGTCGCGGGCGACCATGGTGAGCACTGCGTACGACAACCCCATCCGCTGCACCGCCTCGGCGACGCGCGCGGGCTCGTCGGAATCGGGTGCCTCGGGCTTGCGTGTGTCCACCAGGCAGAAACCACAGGCCCGCGTGCAACGCTCGCCGAGCACCATGAACGTGGCGGTGCCGGTGTCCCAGCACTCCGACAGGTTCGGGCAACCCGCTTCCTCGCACACCGTCACGAGTTTCAGGTCCTTCAGGGTGCGCTTCAGTGACATCACGTTGTCGCCGTGCGACACGTGCGGCCTGATCCAGTCAGGCTTGCGCTCGCTGATGTCAATGGCATCCTCCACCCCGGCACGTGCGAGACGGCTCATCAGGCGCACCGGTTGCCCGGGCCCCTCCCCGCGCGAGAACAACGAGAGGTCCTCGGGGGTCTCGCGCCATGCGACGTCGTGGCGCTCCATCGCACCGCCGGCCCACATCACCGCGGCGTGGCGCGCGACCACATCGGCAACCTGCTGCAACGAGACGTCGATCCCCTCCTCCGCGAGCGAGGTCACCGGGTGGTCGGGGATGCCGCACGGCACGATGTGGTCGCGCATGTACGTGAGGTCGGTGGAGACGTTCAGTGCGAACCCGTGCATGGTGCGGCGACGGCCGACGCGCACGCCGATCGCACAGATCTTGCGCGGGGCGCCCGAGGCGACACCGAGCCACACACCCGGGTACCCGTCGAAACGGTCGGCGTCGGCGAGGCCGAGCTCGCGCAACGAGTCGATGATCACCTGTTCCACCTGACGCACGTACCCGGTGGAATCAGCCGGGCCGTCGGCACCACGCTTCGAGGGCAGCACGAGCAACGGGTAGCCGACGAGCTGACCCGGACCGTGGTACGTGATGTCGCCGCCACGGCGGACGCGGACGAAATCCGCGCCGACCTCGGCGGGGTCGCACTTCAGGTTGTTGCGCAGGTCGGCCGACGGACCGTACGTGAAGACGTGTGGGTGCTCCAGCAACAACAGGTGGTTGCCGCGGGCGGTCTCGAAGATGGCGTTCTGCACCGCGAGCGCCTCGTGGTACGGCACCCTGCCGAGCCAACGAACCTGCAACGGCGAACGAGACATGTGGTCGCCCCTCGGGCTTCCTAGACCTCGCTGGACCAGTCGCGCGTCTCGAGGATCTCCTTGATGCGCGAGAGGAACCCTGCTGCGTAGGCGCCGTCGAATGCGCGGTGGTCCCAGGCCATGGCCAGGTTGCCCACCGGGTGGATGGCGATCGACTCGCCGCCACCGGGAACGTTCACCACGACGGGCTTCTTCACGATGGCGTCGGTGGAGAGGATGGCGACCTGCGGCTGGTTGATGATCGGCATGGTCAGCACGGAGCCGGCGGAGCCGTTGTTCGTGATGGTGAACGTGCCGCCGGTGATCTCGTCGGGCGAGAGACGACGGCTCCGCGCGCGTGACGCGAGATCGTTGATCTCGCGCGAGATCGCGCGGAGACGCTTCGTCTCGGCGTCGCGCACCACCGGCACCAGCAGGCCCTGGTAGTCGAGGTCGACCGCGATGCCGAGGTCGATGTAGCGGTGCACGACCAGCTGGTCGTCACCGACCGATGCGTTCATGTGCGGGAAGTCGGCGAGAGCATCGACGACCGCGCGGGTGATGAACGGCAGGTAGGTCAGGCTGAAGCCCTCCGACGACTTGAACTCGTCCTTCACGCGGTTGCGGGTGGCGTCGACGTTCGCGAAGTCAACTTCCACCACGCTGAACGCGTGCGGGCTGACGCCCTTGCTCATCACCATGTGCGAGCCGGTCGCCTGGCGGATGCGCGACAGGGCGATGACTTCATCACGTGCGCCGGCCGTGACCGTCGGGCGAGGTGCGGCGGGAGTGTGCGACGCAGCGGGTGCTGCGGCAGGAACTGCTGCGGGGGCCGCCGCAGGTGCGGCCTTCGCGCCACCCTTCTCGATCACCGCGAGAACGTCGTCGCGTGTGATGCGACCGCCGGGGCCGGTGCCCGTGATGCGGCTGACGTCGAGTCCGTTGTCACTGATGAGGCGGCGCACCACCGGCGACAGCACGATGTCCGAACCGAGCGACGCAGCCGGCGCCGCAGCGGGTGCAGGAGCAGGTGCGGGCACGGGAGCAGGTGCGGGGGCGGGCTCCGGCGCCGCTACAGGCGCAGCGGGAGCAGGCGCAGCGCCGTGTGGGGCGGAGTCGCCGGAACGTTCGACCGAAGGGAGAGTGACGGCAGGCTCCGGCGCCGCTGCAGGCGCTGCGGGAGCCGCTGCGCCGGCGTCACCGACAACGCCGATGACGGCACCGACTTCCACGGTGTCACCCTCGTTCACGCGGATCTCGAGCAGCACGCCCGCGATCGGCGACGGCACCTCGGTGTCCACCTTGTCGGTCGACACCTCGAACAACGGCTCGTCGAGTGCGACCGTGTCGCCGACCTTCTTGAACCAGCGCGTGATGGTGCCCTCGGTGACGGTCTCACCGAGCTGAGGGAGCGTGACGTCTGCCATTGTGATGTCCTTTGACTACGAGTTGATGCTGCGGCCGGTCATTGCGAGAGCGGTCTCGCCGAACAGTTCGCTGAGGCTGGGGTGTGGCTGGATGAAGTGCGCGATCTCGTCGATGTTCGCCTCCCAGTTCACGGCGAGGTACCCGCCGGACAACTGTTCGGTGACCCACGGTCCGCACATGTGCACGCCGAGAACCTGGCCGGCCGTGCCGTCCGCGTTCTTCTTCGCGATGATCTTCACGAGACCGTCGAGCTCGCCGATGATCTGTGCGCGGCTGTTCGCACGGAACTGGTGCTTCGACACGACGACGTCATATCCCATCGCCTTCGCCGCTTCCTCGCCGGGACCGGCCCACGCGACTTCCGGCTGGCAGTAGATGGCCCACGGGACACGGTCGTAGTCCACCGGCACGGTCTTCTCGCCGAGGATCTGCTTCACGACGAGGATTGCCTCCGCGTACGCGACGTGGGCGAGCTGCGGGGTGTTGATGAGGTCACCGATGGCGAACACGTTGTCCGCGGACGTGCGGCACCACTCGTCCACCTCGACGAAACCGCGCTCGTTGACCTTCACATTCGTGGCGCCGAGGTTCAGCTGGTCGGCGAACGGACGGCGGCCGATCGACACGATGACGGCGTCGACCTCGATGGACTCGCCCTCGCCGAACTGCACGACGGTGGAGCCGCTGCCCGTGGGCGCGTGGCTCTTCACGGCGACGCCGGTCTTGATGTCGATCTTCTTCTTCTGGAACGAACGCACGACGACGTTCGCGAGGTCGGCATCGAGGCCGGGGAGGATCTTCGGCAGACCCTCGAGGATGGTGACCTGTGCGCCGAGGTCGGCGAAGGTGGAGGCGAACTCGCAACCGATGGCACCGCCACCGATGACGGCGATGCGCTGCGGGATGCGGTCGAGCATCAGCACCTCGTCGGACGTCATGATCGGACCGCCGGGTTCGAAGCCCGGGAAGGTGCGCGGAACGGAACCGGCCGCCAGGATCACGTTGCGGCCGCTGATCTTGCTGACAGCACCGTCGGCCGCGGTGACCGTCACCGAGTTGTCGGCGTTCAGCGAACCGACGCCCAGCAGGTATGTGACCTTCTTTGCCTTGGTGAGTCCGGTCAGGCCCTTCACGAGGCCGTCGACGATCTTCTGCTTGCGTGCCTGCGCGGTTGCGAAGTTCGTGTCGCCCACGACGGTGGCGATGCCGAACTCGTTCGCGTGCTCGGCGTGGCGGCGCGCGGCGGCGGTCTCCAGGAACGCCTTCGCGGGGATGCAGCCGCGGTTCAGGCAGGTGCCACCGATGGTGTCCTTCTCGACGAGGGCGACGGAGAGTCCGGCGGATGCGCCGTAGAAGGCCGCGGCGTAACCACCGGGACCACCACCGACGATCACAAGGTCGAACTGGTCAGCCATCGCAGACACTCCTCAATTCCTGACCCACCTCGTTGTGGGGCACATTTGCTAATTAAGCGTCCCCAACGGTAGCCGTTAACCGGCGTTCGACCACTGGGATTGGTTGCCCGCGCGAAGGTAGGCAACGGTCACAGTGCCCGCGCTCGGACCGAACACCAACGAGCACTTTCCGCCCGCCACGGTGGTGGTGGAACAGGCCGGTGCGTCGGTCCCGGTCCATGGCTTCGCCATCGGCTCGGTCATCGGCTCGGTCACTTTGCCGCCGGCCAGCATTCGCCAGCCCTCCGTGGCGTCAGTCCCGTCGACCCCGGACATGAGGACCGTCACCACCGTCCGGTCCGGCTGCGTCGCGACGCCCAGCACGGAAACGGTCATGTCACCGAGGGTGGAACGTTCCCCGAAGCCGAGAACGGTGACTTTCGTCGTTTCCTTTGCCACCTGGAACAGCTTGACCCCGCCTGCCAACACAATGGCGATGCCGCACACGAGCGCGGTGAGGATCAGTTTGCGCGTGCTCATTGGCACACAGGCTACGAGCAAGGATTCGGAACAGAAAGCAACGACGACGTGTTGAGTCACACATGAACATCCTCGTCACAGGCGCATCCGGACTGATCGGGCGTGCACTCGTCCCCCACCTCGAGAAGTCGGGGCACACCGTTGTCACGGCGGTCCGCCGCGCGTCACGGTCCGGATCCGAGCGTCAGTGGGACCCGGCGGCGGGCACCCTGTCCGACGGCTTCTTCGAGGGGATCGACGCGGTCATCCACCTCGCGGGTGCGGGGATCGGCGACAAGCGCTGGACCGACTCATACAAGCGCGAGATCCTCGAGAGCCGCACGAAGAGCACCACGTTGCTCGCCGAGTCGATGGCCGCACTTGCCGTCAAACCGAAGGTGTTCCTCTCGGGTTCGGCAATCGGCATCTACGGCCCGCGCGACGGTGAGCCGCTGTCCGAGACCTCAAGCCACGGCGCGGGGTTCCTCGCCGACGTCTGCGAGAAGTGGGAGGCAGCCACCGGTGCCGCCGAGGCGGCCGGCATCCGCACCGTCCACCTGCGCACGGGCATCGTGCTGTCGAAGGATGGCGGTGCCCTGAAGAAGCAGCTTCCGCTGTTCGCCCTCGGACTCGGTGGCCGGTTCGGTAACGGCCGCCAGTGGCAGAGCTGGATCTCGATCGATGACGAGATCGGTGCCATCACCCACCTGCTCACTTCGGCCGTTTCCGGACCGGTGAACCTCACCGCACCCGGTGCAGTGACCAACGCCGACTTCACGAGGACGCTCGCGTCCGTGATGAAGCGTCCGTCACTGGTGCCGATCCCGTCGTTCGGCCCGGCGCTCCTGCTCGGCAAGGAACTCGCGGACGCGCTGCTCTTCACCGGTCAGAACGTGGTCCCAGCCGCACTGCAGCACGGCGGCTACGTCTTCCGGCATTCTTCGCTGGAGGCGGCCCTGCGTGGCATTCTCGGGAAGTGACCGAGGAACTCCCCCAGAACGCTGACGTCGTCATCGTCGGCGCAGGACTCGCCGGATTGGTCGCTGCCCGCACGCTCGGGCTGAACGGAATCGACAATGTCATCCTCGAGTCGTCCGACGGAGTCGGCGGTCGCGTGCGCAGCGACATCGTCGACGGGTACGTCCTCGACCGCGGCTTCCAGGTTCTGCTCACGGGCTACCCCGAGATCCATCGCCACCTCGACATCGCCGCGCTCGACCTGCACTCGTTCGAACCGGGTGCTCTCGTGTGGCGCGAGGGCAAGGGCACGGTCGTCGGTGACCCGTTCCGCAGGCCGAAGACACTGGTTTCCACCGCCACCGCATCGATCGGCTCGGTGACCGACAAGGCACGTATTGCACTGCTGCGCGCGAAGTTGCTGCGCGCCGACCCGAAGGCCCTGTTGCGGGGCGACGACATCCCCACGGCCACGGCGCTGCGCGGCATGGGTTTTTCCTCGAAGATGATCGACCGCTTCTTCCGGCCTCTCGTGGGTGGCATCCAACTGGACCCGTCGCTTTCTACTTCGCGCCGCATGTTCGACGTCATCTTCCGCACGCTCGCCGACGGCGACTCGGCGGTGCCCGCCGGCGGAATGGGACAGATCACCGAACAGCTCGCATCGAACCTGACGAGGACGAAGATCCATTTCGACACGCCCGTAGTGTCGGTGGAACCCGGCCGCGTTGTCGTCAGCGGTGGTCGTTCGATCAGTGCGAAGCACGTCATCGTGGCCACCGAGGGACCCGTTGCATCGAAACTGCTCGGTCTCCCGCTGGTAGAGTCCCGTTCGGCCGGTTGCGTGTACTTCGCCGCAGACGTCGCACCGGTCGAGGGCGCGTACGTGATCCTCGACGGACACGGTCACGGCCCCGTGTACAACGTGGCGGTCATGTCGCACGTCTCCCCCGCCTACGCCCCGGCCGGCAAGCACCTCATCGCGGCAGCCCTGCCGGGAACGATCGAGGGCGACCTCGAATCAGCCGCCCGCCGTCAGCTGCGCAGCTGGTGGGGACCGCAGGTGGACAACTGGCGCCACCTGCGCACGTACCGCATCGAGCACGGTCAACCCGACCAGACCCCGCCGTTCCACCCGAAGAAGAACGTGTCGCTCGGCAACGGCATCTTCGTGTGCGGCGACCACCGCGACACCGGATCCATCCAGGGGGCGATGTTCTCGGGTCGCCGGTGCGCCGAAGCGGTGACCGAATCGGTGAGACTGTCGGCATGAGCGAACCGCGCTGGCTGAGTCCCGATGAGATGAGGGCATGGCGCGGGTTCATCGAGGTGGTCGGCAGGCTGAACATCAATCTCGAGGCCGACCTCGCGAAACAGCACCTGGCCCTCGGCGATTACCAGGTGCTCGTGTACCTGTCGGAGGCGGACGACCACCGCATGCGCATGTGCGACCTGGCCGACATGCTGAACCTGTCTCCGTCCGGCATCACACGCAGGCTCGACGGCCTCGTGAAGTCAGGGCTCGTGTCGCGCGAGCGCAGTGCCGAGGACGGGCGCGTCATGCTCGGCGTCCTCACACCGAAGGGATTCGAGAAACTGAAGACCGTGGCGCCGCTGCATGTGGAGAGCGTTCGCGAGCACTTCATCGACAGGCTCACACCGCAGCAGATCGAAGGAATCGGGGAGATCTTCGAGGCGTTGCGCGCCGGCGACGGGTCGTCAGCGAACGACGCCTGAGACCTCGCGGCGCAGGTACCGGCCGCGTCCCGCGGCGCCATGGAACTCACCGCCGTCGATGATCACGTCACCACGCGACATGACTGTGCGCACGCCGCCCTGCAGCACGAAGCCCTCGAACGCCGAGTGGTCGAGGTTCATGTGGTGCGTGTCCTTCGAGATGCGCGTGACGGCGTTCGGGTCGTAGACGACAACGTCGGCATCGAAGCCGGGGGCGATGTCGCCCTTCGTGGCGAGACCGAACAGGCGCGCCGGTGCCGTGGAGCAGACCTCCACCCAGCGTTCGAGCGTGATCTCGCCGGCGACGACGCCCTGGTGGATGAGATCGACGCGGTGCTCGACACCGCCGATGCCGTTCGGCACCACGTTGAACGACTCACCGTTCATCAGCTTCTGCTCGCGCAGGCAGAACGGGCAGTGGTCCGTGCTGACGACGGCGAGCGTGTCGTCGCGCAGTCCCTCCCACAGGTTGCGCGCGTGGTGCTCATGCTTGCTGCGCAGCGGCGTGGAGCAGACGTAGGCGGCGCCGTTCGGCCAGCCCTGGCCGAGGTGTTCCTCGAGCGTGAGGTGCAGGTACTGCGGGCACGTCTCGGCGAAGATGTTCGTCCCGCGGGACCGCGCGTCCACCACCTCGTGCAGGGCCTCCTTGCTGGAGAGATGCACGATGTACAGCGGAGCATTGCCCGCGACGCGCGACAGCACGGCGGCACGGTGCACGGCCTCGGCCTCCAGTTCCGGCGGGCGCGTGCGCGAGTGGAAGTCCGGCGACGTGTTGCCGGCCGCGACGGCCTGCTC